>CALXWQ010000054.1 GCA_944392435.1 uncultured Clostridia bacterium | reverse complement strand
ATGATTTCAAATGATGTAAGTAATACAGAAACAGTAAGGAATGTTTATATTATTGACGATAAAGCAATTGTTAGAACTATACTTATTTATCCTATGAATATAGGAAGATTTATTCCAGAAATTGCAAGAATAGTTCAAGCACTTCAAATGGCCGATTGTGCAAATGCTTCTACACCTGCTAATTGGATTCCAAACCAGCCCGTTATTGTTTCTCCACCACACACTTTTTCTGAGCTAGAAGCACGAAATCAAGAAATTGAAAGTAATAGAAATGGTATTAGCTGGTATTTAAGTTTTAAAAATTCTGATAATAATTGTATAAGTGATTGATAAAAATTCCCCTATTTTATTTGCTTAGGGGAATTTTACAATAAGTTATTTAAGCTTTCGTAGTAGAAACGAGAAAACTAGGAACTAAACTACAAAATATTGACATTATTGCAAAATAATTATATAATAATTGCAAAACTTTATGAAGGTGATATTATGAATATAAGCTTACCGAAGAAGTTTAGATTTCAGGAAGATGGATTTGAAGCATATATTGATTCAAACAATAATCTGGTCATGACACGGACAGGTTTTGAAAAAATAATGTATGCTTTGACGTATGCGATGAAAGGAGATAAAGTCTGCCATTACTGTGGAAACCCATTTGGAGATTTTGATAGAAGTTTGGATCATCAATATCCACGGGATTTTGGAGGAATATCAATTCCAAACAATTTAGTACCTTGTTGCAGGGATTGCAATGAGAGAAAAAGCAATATGAATGCTCAAGAATTCTATGAGTATGAACTGATTAAATCAGACCCAATCAAAGTTGAACAATTCATGGAGGATTTGTATCGAAAGAGAGATGAATTCAGAAAGACATTTGGCGTAATATTGCCATTTGAATGGTACTCGCTTAAGTCTGACTATAATGTCCTCGCACCAATTACTTCTCAGGATGCATACAAATCCAATAAGCAATATACTCGAATTAGTGATTTGTATGAAACTTATCATAGGATTTGCAGACCAGTTGTAGTAACCAAAAACGATGTGGTTGTAGACGGATTTCTTGCTTTGATGTTTGCAAAAAACAATGGTCAAAAAGACGAAATTCCTTTTATAAGGTTGGATAATGTTATTGCAATTTGATTTATCACCCCCAAAAGATAAATCCTGATTAAAGAGATACTTTTTTAAGGTATCTCTTTAAATATCAAATAAATTACTAATTATATTACTTGACAAAACAATGTATAAGAAATAAAATAGGTATATCTTAATTAAAGGAGGAATTTTTTATGCCATTAGTAACGACTAAAGATATGTTTGAAAAATCAATGAAAGAAAAATTTGCGATAGGAGCATTTAATGTAAATAATATGGAAATTATACAAGGAATAGTAGACGCAGCAGCTATTCAAAATTCACCAGTTATTTTACAAGCTTCTTCAAGTGCAATAAAATATGCAAGAATAGGATATTTAAAAAAGATGGTGGAGGCAGCATTAGATGAACATGACATACCTGTTGCTTTGCACTTAGACCATGGTCCAGATTTCGAAACTTGCAAACTTTGTATAGATAATGGATTTTCATCAGTAATGATTGATGGCTCAAAATATGATTTTGAGGAAAATGTGGCTTTAACTAAAAAAGTAGTAGAATATGCTCACTCAAAAGGAGTAGTAGTTGAGGCAGAACTTGGAAAGTTAGCAGGTATTGAGGATGATGTAAATGTTGCAGCATCTGATGCAATGTATACAGATCCAGATCAAGCTAAAGAATTTGTAGAAAGAACTGGATGTGATTCACTAGCTATTGCTATAGGAACAAGCCATGGTGCATATAAATTTAAAGGAGAAGCTAAATTAAGATTTGATATATTAGAAAAGGTAAAAGAAAGAATACCAAATACACCTATAGTACTTCATGGCGCATCTACTGTAATACCAGAATTAGTTGAAATGTGCAATAAGTATGGCGGAGATATACCAGGAGCAAAAGGTGTTCCGGACGAAATGTTGCATGAAGCAAGTTTATCAGGAGTATCTAAAATAAATGTGGATACTGATTTGAGATTAGCAATGACAGCAGCAATAAGAAAGGTATTTGCAGAAGAACCATCAAAATTTGATCCTAGAGCATATTTGACACCAGCAAGGGAATTAATAAAAGAAACTGTAGAACATAAAATTAGAGACGTATTTGGTTCAAGCAATAAAGCCTAATAAGCGAATGTATAATTAAAAAAATAGATTATTATACCATAATTTTATAAGGTAAAATAATCTATTTTTAAGTTATGATAATTTTACGTTCTATCTTTTTTCATCAGCTCTAATTGCTTTTTGAATCCTACGTATAGCATCTCTCTTGGCAATATCTTGTCTCTTGTCATATAATTTTTTACCTTTTCCAACACCTAATTCAATTTTTAAGAAATTACCATTAAAATACAGTGAAATAGGGACGAGGCTGAGACCTTTTTGCTTAATAAGACCAGTAAGCTTATTTATTTCTCTTCGATTTAATAAAAGTTTTCTTGTCCTTAATGGGTCTTTATTATAAATATTTCCATGCTCATACGGACTTATATGCATTCCATATATAAATACTTCTCCATTTTTTATGTTTGCATAGCTATCTTTTAAATTTACTCTACCATTTCTGATAGATTTTATTTCTGTGCCAGTCAAAACAATTCCTGCTTCATATGTATCTTCTATTGTATAATTATGCCTTGCGGTAGGGTTATTTGCAACAATTTTTTTACTCATAACTAAATTCATTCCTTTTTTTATTTACTAACATAATTAATTATAACATTAATTAAAGTAAAATACTAGTGAATAATAAATAATCTTAATAATTGTTGCTGAAATTAAACAATAAAATGTTCAAAAAGTATTAGTCAGCAACAACTATTAAAATTATTTTTAGCATTAACCACTACATTTTGTCTGAATCAATATAAATATCATTTTTGCTTTTTTGACTCATATATGCCCATATTAAAGCAACTATACCAGCAATTGTAATACCAATTATTATCCAAGACCATGTATTAGTTGACATTCCAGCAACAGTGGTATCACCTGTAGAAGTTCTAGTAGCTGTGTATCCATTATTATTATTATTATCATTTCCTGTTACAATTCCAGTCATTGTGTTACCAGCATCTTGCATACCACTTTTAGTGTCTGTCACTACATTTCTAGCACCTTCTCCAACAGTATTAAGCCCACTTTTTACACCATTATACATTCCTTTACCAGCATCTTCTATGACATTTTCTGTACCGCCAACAAAGTTCCTTACACCATTTGCAACGTTATTCATTGCAAAAGATGATATTGCAATAGATAAGAATAAAATTGTAGCCACAAAAATTAATAAAAATTTCTTTTTCATTTTATACCTCCTTAAATAAATTATAATTCTATAATAAAAAAGAATAGAAGAATAGAGAGTTAAAAAATCCTCTATTTTTATTATTACATTTTTTCAGTAAATTATTCATAATAAAAAATAGAAAATATAAATCCTGCACTATGGAATATATTTCCTATTTTTACATATTTTTTAATTAATTTATTAAATTTATGATTTTAATCTAATTAGAATTGCAATTGCTAATAGTATTAATATAACGCCAACTGTAATAATTAAAATATTAAGAATATTAGAGAAACTCATATTTTCTTGAGCAATACTGCTTACACTTGAAGGTGTGGCATCTCCACCAATATCATCTTGAGTTGCTATTGTATTACTTGATGTGTTGTCTACTGCATTACCGGTATCTTGAATGTTATTAATTGTATTTACATTATCTTCTGATACTGTATTTGTATCTTCAGAAGGTAAGTTCATATTAATATCTGTTGCTAAAACAGCTGTGTTCAAAAACAATAGTAATACTAGAGCAAGTGTGAAAATTGAAAGTATTTTAATTTTTTTTAACATAATTAATCCCATTCCTTCCTTGAGGTAAAAGCTTTTAATCTCATCCTCTATATATTTATCATAAGTACTATATAATCATACACAAAAATCAAAAAAAAGTCTAGTAAAAATCAAAAAAAATATTATTTTTCTAAAAAATACTTGTCAAATAATATTGTTAATTATATAATAGCAATGTTTAGTGCAACATTAAGTAAAATGAATTGTAATTAATATAATTTTAAAACTTTGAGTTTACAATTTAAGTATAAAATTAAATTGCAATGCTTCCAGAAAGGAATGTTAAAATATGAAAAAAATAAAAGGACTAACTACAGAAGAAGTAAGTAAAAGGATAGCAGAAGGTAAAGTAAATAAATCTGATACAAACAATTTAAAATCTAATTGGGAAATTGTTAGAGATAATGTATGTACTTTGTTCAATCTATTCAATTTAATTATAGCTATAGCTCTTGCCTGTGTACAAGCATACACTAATATGGTTTTTATACTAATAATTATTATTAATGTATTAATTGGTATTATACAAGAAATTCATGGAAAAAATCTAGTTAAGAAATTATCAATTTTAACAGCTGCTAAGACGAAAGTTATACGAAATGGAAAAGAAGAAGAAATAGAAGTAGGGGAGATAGTGCTAGATGATGTTATTTTATTAGCACAAGGAGACCAAATACCTTCAGATGCTTATGTTATTGAAGGTGAAATAGAAGTAAATGAATCTTTACTTACAGGAGAGTCAGATACAATTCTAAAAGAGAAAGAGTCAAAACTTTTATCTGGGAGTTATGTTGTTAGTGGAAAATGTTATGCTGTCGTTGAGAAAGTAGGAGATGACAATTTTGCAAATCAAATAATAAACGCTACCAAAAAGCATAAACAAGTTAATTCAGAACTACTAAATTCAATGAAGAAAGTTACAAATTTTACGAGTTTTGTTATTATACCAGTAGGAGTTATACTTTTTGTACAAGCATATATTTATAGAGAAGTAAATTTACAACAGTCAGTAATTGCAACAGCTGCAGCATTACTCGGAATGCTTCCAAAAGGATTTGTATTACTTACAAGTATTTCATTGGAGTCTGGTGTAATAAAACTTGCAAAAAAACAAGTCTTAGTTCAAGATTTATATAGTGTAGAAACATTAGCACATGTAGATACTTTATGTTTGGATAAAACAGGAACTATTACAGAAGGAAAAATGAAGGTAATAGATATCGAAAAATATGATGATAGCATTTTACCAGATACATTTGAAAATATAATGAATTCGTATGTAAAGACAACAGATGATAGCAATGCAACTTTTATGGCATTAAAAGATTATTTCAAAGGCAAAGCAAAATATGAAAAAATTAGTGATATATCATTTTCATCAGAAAGAAAATGGAGTAGTGTCACATTAAAAGGCGTAGGAACAATTATAGTTGGAGCTCCAGAAAGATTGGTAGAAAAAGCTGGTATTAAGTTACCACAATGTGTTGTAGATGCTCAAGAAGATGGAAAAAGAGCTTTGTGTATTGCATATACTAAAGAAAATATAGAGACAGAAGAATTGCCTAGTCTAAATATTATAGCTTCAGTAATTTTAGCTGATCCACTTAGAAAAAATGCAAAAGAAATGTTAGGATATTTTAAGACTCAATCTGTTGATATAAAAATTATATCAGGAGATAATCCGATAACAGTATCAACAATAGCAAGAAGAGCAGGACTTGAAGATTATGAATCATATATTGATTTATCTACATTAGACTCTGATGCAGAAATAGTTGATATAGTAGATAAATATAGCATTTTTGCAAGAGTTTTACCACATCAGAAAAGCATTATAGTAAAAGCACTTCAATCAAAAGGACACCAAGTAGCAATGACAGGTGATGGGGTAAATGATGTAATTGCATTAAGAGAAGCAGATTTAAGTATTACACTTCCAGAAGCAAATGATGCGGCAAAACAAGTATCACAAATAGTATTGTTAAATCAAGACTTTAGTGTACTAAAAGATGTATTAATGGAAGGTAGAAGAGTTGTTAATAACCTTACAAATGTAGCAAGAATATTTTTCATTAAAACAATATATTCTGTATTGTTATCAATATTCTGCATATTAACCAATACAGCATTTCCATTTATACCAATACAAATAACATTAATAGATTTAGTCATAGAAGCATATACATCATTCTTTATATCATTTGAGCCAAATAACAAGCCTGTTAGAGGAGTGTTTTTACATACAGTTTTGCGAAATGCAGCACCGTTTGCATTAGTAATAATACTTAATATAATATTTTTGACATTCATGGGTCCAGTACTTGGAATAGCTCAAGGACCATTAGTTACAATTATGTACTTACTAATAGGATTTGTTAGTATTATGGCGGTACTTGAAGTATGTTTACCATTTAACAAGTTGCATGTATTCTTATTTAGTACAACATTTGTAGGATTTTTCGTAGCAGTATACTTGTTTAGAAATTTGCTACAAATTTCAAATATATCATCAAGAGAATTAGGAATTTTTGCAGTATTTGCAGTAATTAGTATGATAATTCTTACAATAAAACAGAAAATTTACAAAAAA
>CALXWQ010000053.1 GCA_944392435.1 uncultured Clostridia bacterium | reverse complement strand
CGCATATGAAGAAAATAAAAGAATTACTAAAAGATAAGTACAATATAGCATTTTTAGTCATATTATTTATAGCAATTTTAAGTAGAACTATTTTTTTAGAGCAATTTCCAAATGGAATACATGAGGATGAAGCAGGGATGATGTATGATGCCTATTGCATGGCTGAATATGGAACAGATAGGTATTTGAATGAAAATCCAATATATTTAATTAACTTCGGAGGAGGGCAAAGTGTGTTATATGCAGCAATTGCTAGCTTGCTAATTAAGATCTTTGGGCTTTCTGTATTTGTAATTAGATTACCTGCTGTTATATTTAGTATAATCACGATTATTTTAGCATACTTACTTGCTAAAAAATTTTTAGGAAAAAAATTCGCATTAGTGTTATCATTCTTGATTACTATATGCCCATGGCACATCATGCAATCAAGATGGGGACTGGATTGCAACTTACTTCCTTCTTTTATTATGATTTCAGTATATAGCATTTTAACTGCAAAGAAAAATTGGCATTACATTATAGCTGGACTATTTTGGGGACTATCTTTGTATACCTATGCATTATCATATATAATGTTACCTGTATTTTTTATTGTATTATGTTCATATTTATTATATGTAAAAAAAATAACAATAAAACAAATCATCATCACTATAATTCCAATACTTATTCTAGCTATACCATTAATTATGCTACAAATAGTAAACTACTGTGGAAAAGGAACAATGAAACTTGGATTTTTTACAATTCCGCAATTATTTAAATATAGAATATCGGAAATAGGGCTAAATAATATTACATACAATTTAAACATAGCAAAAAATAATAATTTTTTCCAATTATTATTTTCTGCAGACCATAATCCAGGTAATTCCTTAAAAGAATATGGAACAATTTATTATGCTTTAATACCATTTTCAATTTTTGGATTTATCTTAATTTTAAAGGAAAGTATTAAAACTATAAAAAGTAAAGAATTTGACTTAAAGACAGTGTTCTTAATACAATTTTTTAGTATAGCACTTTGTGTGTTAGTTTTTTCAGACTTACAGTTATATAAATTAAACCCATTATTTATTATGTTATTGGCATTTGCTACTGAAGCAATTATATGGATATATGATAAAAAGAAAATATTAGGGCAACTTATTGTTGTAAGTTTCTCAATAATTTTTATAATATTTGAGATCTTCTATTTTAAAAATATAAATGAAAAAGTAGGAGTTGGATTTAATACAGATGTTATACCACTAGTAAGTTATTTAGAACAAAAATATCCAGATAAGGAAATTTTTATGGAAACAGATGCTATACAGCAGTACATTTATGTGCTACTAGCAACTAAGATGTCACCATATGAATTTTCAAATAGTATGCAAATAATTCAATATGAAAACGGAGATACGGAAGTTGTAAAAGCTGGTAGATATCATTTCTTACAATATGTAGAAAATAAGAACATGATATATGTATTGGAAGAAAATAATTTATTTAGAGGACAAGTTGTTGAAATAATAAAACAAGATTTAGAAAGTAAAGGGTTTTCTTGCGAGAAATATAACAATTTCCTAATATATACTTATACAGAATAATTGAAATTAAGCTGTTTTTGTAGTATACTATATATGGGAGATATAATATAAGAGAGGAATGGAGTAATAGATGAAAAATCCAAAAGTATTATATATTTTAATTAGTTTATTTTGTATTTTTGCAATAATAGCTGGAATATATGCTCAGTATATAGAATCAGATCAAGCAAATACTAACTTGGCACAAGAAGATGAAAAAATTGAACAAGAGAAAACACAGGAGAAAATAAAAGCTGATTTTAATAATTTATTTATAAATGAATTAAATCTAGGAGGATTTGATACAACAGGTATTGCTAAAATAAATAACGAACACGACATTGTTTATTCTGCAATAGATAGAGAGGAAGTAACAGAAAATTATGAAATCAATATACATATACCAGTTATAAACATAAAGAACGAATTGGCAAACACCTATAATTCAATGACTCAGGCCGATTTTATTAATAAAGCAAACGATGTAATGCAAAACACAGATAAAACAAAAAAAGCAATATATAGTATAGATTATGCAGCATATGTTAACAACAATATATTATCACTGGTTATTAGGTCTACATTAAAAGAGGGAAGTTCAGCTCAAAGAATTATAATAAGAACATATAATTATAATTTATCTACAAATCAAGAAGCATCATTAATTGATTTAATAACTATTAAAAGATTAAATAAAGATGAAGTAAATAATAAAATATTACAAGTAGTTAAAGCAGAAAATCAAGAAGCAGAGAGTTTACAGAGTATGGGATATAATCAGATATTTGTAAGAGATTTAACTAGTGATATATATAATGTAGATAATGCAGGAGCATACTTCTTAGGACCAAATGGAGAACTATATATTGTTTATGCATATGGTAATGGAGAGTTTACTTCAGAAATGGATATAATACTTTTTGAGTAAAAATAATAAAATAGGAACGATGATTAAAATGGCAAAAAAAATATTAATAACTGAAAAACCCTCTGTAGCAATGGAGTTTGCAAAGGTGCTTAAAATAAATGGACAAAGAAAAGATGGGTATTTGGAATCTGAAAGTTGGATAGTAACCTGGTGTGTTGGACACCTGGTTACTATGTCGTATCCGGAAGTGTACGATGAAAAACTTAAATTTTGGAGACTAGATACTCTTCCTTTTATGCCTAAAGAGTACAAATATGAAGTAATACCAAATGTACAAAAACAATATAACATAATTAAGGGGTTACTTGAAAGAGAAGATGTTGATTCTGTATATGTAGCAACTGACTCTGGGCGTGAAGGAGAATATATTTTTAGATTAGTTGAAAGTCAGATTGGAATAAAAAAGCCAAACAGAAAAAGAGTATGGATAGATTCACAAACAGAAGAAGAAATAAAAAGAGGAATAGAGCAGGCAAAGGATTTGTCTGAGTATGATAGTTTGTCAGATTCGGCATATTTAAGGGCTAAAGAAGATTATTTAATTGGTATAAATTTTTCAAGACTTCTTACTATAATTTATGGAAGAAGGGCTGCAATTGAGCTTGACGAAGATAGAATTTCCATATCTGTAGGTAGAGTTATGACATGTGTTTTAGGCATGATTGTTTCAAGAGAAAGGGAAATTAGAAATTTTGTTAAAACTCCATATTACAAGATTATAGGAGAATTTGGAGATGAGACATCATTTGTAAAAGCAGAATGGAAAGTAACAGAAAAGTCAAGAATGTTTGAGTCTCCAAAATTATACAATGAATCCGGATTTAAGAAAGAGCAAGATGCAAAAAACTTTATAGTTTCACTTCAAGGGAAAAAAGCTATAGTTACAGAAGTAAAAAAGAGTAAAACTAAAGAAAATGCACCACTATTATTTAACTTAGCAGAAATACAAAATGAATGTACAAAAAGATTTAAAATAAAGCCAGACCAGACATTGGAAGTAATACAAAATTTATATGAAAAGAAACTTGTGACATACCCTAGAACTGATGCTAGAGTACTTTCAACAGCAATAGCAAAGGTAATATCAAAAAATCTAAATGGAATTGCAAAAGGATATAAAGATGAAGAAGTGCAAGGATATATTAAACAAATGGCAGAAGAAAAATATAAGACAGATTTAACAAAAACAAAATATGTAAATGATAGCAAAATAACTGATCATTATGCAATAATTCCAACAGGGCAAGGGTATGAAAATTTTGATAAATTGCCAGAACTTCAAAAACAAGTATATAAAGTAATAGTAAGAAGATTTTTAGCTATATTTTATCCACCAGCAGAGTATAACAAAATATCTGTAAAGATAAATGTAGAAAATGAAGAATTTAGTGCAAGTGGCAAAGTATGCACAAAACAAGGGTATTTGGAAGTATTAAAAGAAAGAAAAAATGAACCACAGGGAAGCGGAAAAACATTGCAAATGAATGCACAGAATGTGGAAAATCTTATCAAAAAAGACGGAGAAAATGTAGAAAATAAAAATGGCTTACAGAACAGCAAAAATAAAAATCAAGAAAATATTGAAAATGAAATAAATGACAAGAAAAATGTAACAAATGAAAAAAGCGATAGTGAAAATGGTAGCTTGGAAATTCTAGGAGCATTAAAAAAAGGGCAAGAAATAGGAGTAGTAAACTATGAAATAAAAACATCAGAAACAACACCACCTTCAAGATACAATTCAGGCTCTATAATACTAGCCATGGAGAATGCAGGAAAATTAATAGAAGATGAAGAACTAAGAGAACAAATAAAAGGAGCAGGAATTGGAACAAGTGCTACAAGAGCAGAAATAATGAAAAAACTTGAGAGAATAGGATATATTGCAATAAATACAAAAACGCAGATTATAACTCCAACCAAAAAAGGAGAGGTAATTTTCGATGTGGTAAATAGCTCAATGCCAGATATGCTTAACCCAAAGCTTACAGCAAGCTGGGAAAAGGGATTAGACATGGTAGCAAAAAAAGAAATTGAGCCAGAGGTATTCATGGGTAAACTCGAAAACTACATAAACTCAAAAGTGAGTAAGCTAGTTGTGAAGTGGTAAGAGTTAGTAACAATGGTAGAAAATTTACTTTTACATTTAGATTGGGTATAATAAATATTTATAGATAAAATGTAATAAAGGAATAATTGATATGGAAAAATTGTTTGGTATTAATAATTTTAATATAATAGAAGATGAGGAAAACTATTATTTTTTCCGTGCTTTAAATATGGCAGATAATAAAGATTTGGAAGAAGGAAAAATACTAGACGATGCAGGTGATATAGTCAAAATAAGAACAGATAGAGAAAGATATGAAGAAAATCCAGAGAATGAAGCGCCAAAATATAGCAAAGATGCTGAAATAAGTTTGGAACAAGCATATGACCATATAAAAGAAAATTACAGAAAAGACACAAATTGCATATCATTATCAAGTAATTGCAATGTTTCAATTCTATATGGCAGAGGCTCATATAAAGACATATATATAATGGTAAAAGTTCCTAAGAATGAATTTGGAAAAAATGTATTTGTTGCAGGACAATACCTGCTAGAAGAAATAGCAAGACGAGTAGATGAATATATTTTTTCTTTAAATGCAGACAATAGACTTTTAGAAATACTAGCCCAAATTGATAATAGCAAAACACTAGATGAAATGATAAAAGCAATAGAAACAAGATACACAACAAAAGAAAAATTTGAATTAAGAAAGGCAAAACCAAAAAAGGGAATTTCATATAGGGCGCCTATTATTAGAATTAGTAATTGGCAAGCATTAAATAGAGAGCAATCATTAGAAAGAAATAAAATAGTTGCCAAATTAACAGTGCTTGAAAGAAAAGGAAAAATGAGACCAATAATTCTAAAAACATTAAACAATAATAGACTAGTACAAACAATCGAGAATGCATTTTCATCACTAGAACTAATCCATTACGGAGGTATTGGAAAAAATGAGATAATAAATGTTCAAAAAGAAATTGTGGACATTTTTGCATTATTACAACAAGTAAAAGGACAAGAACTCAAAGGGGTTAGAGACCTGAAACGTGAAGTAATTCGTTTTGCAATAGAAGGTAGAAAAATTAAGATACCAGAAGATAGCATTTTATCAAAAGATGATATGTCAATAAAAGAAATACATAGATTGGCAAATGAAAAAGATAAAATGGAGAATTATAATGAGAGACAGAAATTCTACTTAGAAAAATCTAAGGAAGGAGCAAAGGAATTTGCTAAAATAATAGAGAAAATAGTAGGAGATAATCATAAATATAGTAAGATTATACAATACATATCTAACAATTGTTTTATGATAGAGCCAAGTATAGTAACAAATAAAAATAATATGGGAATTAAACTCAGTGAAGCCATTTCATTGAACTTGAATGGAAAAAGAAAGTAAGTTTCCTAGATATTGCTCAAAATTTATAAATACTAACAGAAAAATTAAACAGTTTGAATCAAGTTGCAACCAATTAAAAAAGTTCTAAAATTTCAACAAACAGTTAGAAAATTTGGGGCTTTTTCTATGTTACGCTACCAAGGAGAATAAACTAGAAATACTACATTCACATTTTATGTCAAGAAAACATAAGATATAGCAAAAATAGAATTCTAAAACTTATATAGATATATCTTATGAAAGGAATGAGTAAAATGACTAGTTACATAATAGAAGGAGGAAAAAGATTAGAAGGAGAAGTAGATGTATCTGGCTCAAAGAATGCATCGCTTCCAATATTGGCTTCTTGTATTTTGAATTCAGGAGCAACAAAATTATATAATGTGCCAGAGATACGAGATACAAGAATAACACAAGAAATATTAAAATTTTTAGGATGTAAGGTCAAAAAGCATAAAGGCAAAATTGAGATAAATTCACAAGAAATTACTAAAAAAGAGATACCAGAACATTTAATGCATCAAATGCGCTCAACTGTGATTCTGGCAGGTGCTATCTTGGGAAGGTTTAGAGAGGTAAGGTTTTCATATCCTGGGGATTGCGATATTTGATTGATACATCGGACAAGTTTAAGATAAATGAGTGGATTAAGAGTATTAAATAGACTATATACAAAAGTATAAAAATATGTTAAAATAATAAAGTAAAA
>CALXWQ010000052.1 GCA_944392435.1 uncultured Clostridia bacterium | reverse complement strand
CTATACGAAAAGGTTAAGTTTCATAATCCGTGCATGTTTGCGAAGCAAAACGCACTTGTGGCTAAGCCACTTTTTTATTATAATTCAACATCGCCTGTGATTTCTATTTCTTTAAATAAAAAGTTTTTAACTTTCTCACCTGTAATTTCGTAGAATAAAAAGTCATGAACATCTTCTCCTGTAATTTCTTGATGCCAAAAATCATGTACTTCTTGGAAAACTTTTTCTTGCTTTGGTGTCAATTCAAGTTCCATATCTTGGAATAAAAAGTTCCTTATTTTTGTCCATATACTTACTTCTGTTGGTAAATTGCTTGTATTCATACGATTTTCCATAATTACACTTCCTCCTTCGTGGTCTATATAATAACTATTGCTATATTTATACTACACTTTTTTAAAATAATCAAGCTATTTTTTGGTGTTTTTTTATTATCATTTTTTTATATTCTCTAAAATTCGCCTATATCAGTTGTTTTAAGAAATATTACAATTGTATTACATATTTATTACATTTGTATTGCATTGTTTTGATTTTACATAACATTTAAATTATTTCATGGACTATATGCATTTGCAAATACAACTTAAACACCTTTTTTTCACCTGCAAACTATATTTCCATTTGACTTCCCAAGAAACTTGCTGCAGATTGAACTACCTTCTGTTCTACTTCCGTCATTTTAGTTCCCTTTTCTTTTGCCCAGAGTATTACACTTCCAATTGTATCCCCATCAGATATAATTGGGTATACTACTTGTGAATTAAATCTTCTTTCCTTATTATCATTCTTTGTAATTGGAACAGCTATATCATTATTTTCTTTGCTTGTATAAGATTCTTTATCTTCCATAATCTTTTCCAATTCCTCGCTTATGCCTTGCTCTAAAAATTCTTTCTTTGAACCACCAGACACAGCAATTACAGTATCTTTATCTGTTATACATGCTATATGACCAGTAGTTTTTGCAAGTGTTTCAGCATATTCTGTTGCAAATTCAGATAATTCTCCTATTGGAGAATATTTTTTTAATATAACTTCCCCTTCTCTATCTGTAAATATTTCTAAAGGGTCTCCGCTCTTTAATTCTTAAAGTCTTACGTATTTCTTTTGGTATAACAACTCTACCTAAATCATCTATTCTTCTAACAACTCCAGTTGCTTTCATAATTTTCCTCCTTTTAAATTTTATGTCTATTCTTATTATTTCAAAAAAGGAAAATTTTATACATCTTTTTAATTTTTCAATTAAATATTTAAGTTTTCTTCGTTTTTTAAGCCATTTCTGATTCTAGGGTTGTTTCTTCTGGTTGTACTTTTTTGGTATATTCTTTAATTACATTTCCAAGTTCATCTGCAAATTCTTGCAATATAACCATTTTTATTGTTGGTTCCTTTCCATCTATATAGTCGTCCATTACTTGTTTTAACTTTTTCAAATTTGGTAACTCATCTTGTAAGCAATCCCCATATCTTTTAGCTCTATCTAGTAATTTCTCCTTTATTGTAACTATATCTTCATTGCTTGCGCAAGATATTCTTTGAAACATTTGAAATACATCATAATATTTGAATATTGGTATTTGCATACATTCTTTGTCAAATCTGTCATAAAATTGCTCCATTTTCATTGGAATATACTTAAATATTTCATCTGCCATTTCCCTATACATTTTATTTTCCAATTGTGCATTTATATTATTAAAATGTTGCAAAATTTCTTCCATATCTTCTGATTTATCTTCTTCTATTGCAAGACTTGCTAATTCCTCTTCTACATTTGGGCAATAACTTGAAGTTAGAGAAGATACATTCATTCCATTTAAGAAAACACTTTTAATTGTTTTCATATCGTAGTCTATAAGCCCTTTTCTAACAAAGTGAGCAAAATATGCAAAAAGTTTTACTACATTAATTAATTCTATTCTACCATATTTTACATCATCCAATACTTCTGTTATAACTCCTCCAAATTGGTCATCAGATATTTTCCAATATTCTTCAGTAAGCAATCTTTTATATCCTGGTAATTTATCTGTATCTACAGTATTTATGATTGCTTCCATATCTCTTTTAAAAACTTTCATATCAAAAATACGTGTACGGACATACATTTCTATGAACTTAAAAAATCTATATTCTGCTTTAAAGTTATAGTAATAATTGTTATCAAATTCTTTTATATAAAACTGCCTATTATCCATAAATACTCTTGAAGAAACAAGTATTGCTTTGTATTCCTCATTATCGTTTATATTCACGAATTTATCTTTTGTGATTTTACCAGCTTTAATTTCAAAAGAAATTGCTATTGTAAATATAAGCATAGTTTGCAAAACTCTATGGTTTGTATTTGGATATGACTTATTTACCATATCAAATATCTTCTTGAAATTCGTTAAAGAATGTTTTAAAATTCTTAAATTTCTAGTTCCACTTTTATTAAATGTAGATATAATAAGATTTGTGTTTTCTCTTAAGAATCTTATTAAATCTGGGCAATTTTCATACCTCATCAATAAGCCATTAATTATGTAGTTAAACTCAGGAGCATATTCAAATGTTTCACCAATAAGCTTTTCTTTAATTCTTTCATAATCATTGGCTTTATCAAATACATACTCTATAGTATCACGAATTCTTTCAACCATAGGTTTGTCTGTTTTTATGTTAAGTTTATTTTCCTTGTCTAATAAATACGTTGCAATAAAAGTTTTCATCTCTAGGTTACTATTTTTTAATTTTGTGGACAATTCTTTTTCATTGCAGATTATTATTGTTTTTATGTGGTCATGTTCAACAAAATTGTTAATATATCCCAAAATATCTATAACATCAACATTTGCTCTTTCCAAGTCATCAAAACATAAAACTTTATCGTCAGTAGAGAAAAATTGTCCATAATCTATTCTATCTCCATTTTGAGTAACGCCAAAAAAGTTAGCCATATCTAGTCCTGTTTTGGCATACTCAGGAATATTTTTAACACCACTGTCATCCATAAACTTCTTTAGGTTTTTATCCATAAGTTGAGTAGTTTCTATGAATATCTTCTTGCTTATTTCCTCTAAGTTAGATATACCATATAATGACATATAAATTGCTGTAAATCTCTTTCCATTAAGTTGCATTGATTCTATTTTTGGTTTTATTTTATTGTTCCAAAAATATGTTTTTCCGCTTCCCCATTCGCCATTAAGCATAATTGCATAGTCTGTATAGTCTGACCTTATATAATCTAATATACTCTCAACCAAATCTTCCATTTGTATTTTCCTCCTTCTTTACTAATTTTTGCTCTCTTGTTTAAAATTTCTTTGACATTTTTTACTTTATATCAAAAACACCAAACTAAAATTAATCTTTAGCCAAAGTTAATATTCCTACTTGCTTTACATTAGCTTTATTTAATTCATGTAAACAAGCCAAAGCTGTTGAACCTGTTGTATAAATATCATCAAATAAAAGCACCTTTTTATTGTTTATTTTTTCTTCATTTATCAATTTATATACATTTTTTGTGTTTTCTTTTCTTAACTTTCCACTTAAAGTACTTTGAGGTTCATTGTTCTTTGTTTTAATCAAAATATTAGTATAACATTTAATCTGGGCTATTTTTGCCAAATCTTTAGCTATTAACTCACTTTGATTATATCCTCTTTGTTTCATTCTTTTTTGGTGTATTGGAACTGGAACTATTATATCATAACTTTTTATAAAATCAAAAGATTTTTTATTTTTTACAATAAATTCACAAAAAGTTTTATATAAATATGATTTATCATTAAACTTGTATTGTATTATCAATGTTCTTATTAAATCTTCATATTTGAAAATATGAAATTTGTAAATTGCCTCGCTTTTAATTTTATTACAATTTTGCAAATCAGAATTAAAAAAACTTTTGGGAGCACTCGACTCAAAGTCCAATAGCAATTTGTTTCTTTTATTTATTACATATTTTTCTAGTCTTTTTCCACATTCTATGCACAGGTACCCTTCACCTAATTTGCCACAAACTCCGCAACTAGGTAAAAAAATATATTCGAGGGCTTTATTAATAAAGTACATATTGTACCTCCTTCTTTGTTATTCCCCCGAATTGTAATTAGTCTTAAATCTATGGCAATATTAAATTCTCTCTTGCAATTTAAAAGCAAGTCCAGTATTTCTTTTTTTGTTATCTGCATTATTTATCATAAAATCTATTATGTTCTTATTTCCTATAATTATTAGCAATTTTTTTGCTCTTGTCATTCCTGTGTACAACAAGTTCCTTGTAAGTAGCATTGGTGCTGTTTGAGCAATTGGCATTATTACTACATCAAATTCACTACCTTGCGCTTTGTGAACTGTAATTGCATATGCATGTTCAATTTGATCTAGTTCTGTAAATTGATACCAAACTTCTTTATCATCGTCAAATCTTATTTTTACTTGTTTACTCTCCTCATCAATATTGCAAATTGTTCCAAACTCACCATTAAAAACTCCACTTCCATACTCAAATTTAGGCTTTTTCTTTTCCCAATATATATCGTAGTTATTTTTTATTTGCATTATTCTGTCGCCTTCTCTAAAAATATAATCTCCAAATTTTCTTTCTTTTTTGGTTAACATAGAGGGATTAATTGCTTGCTGTAAAATTTTATTTAGCTCTTTTGTACCAAGTTCACCTTTTTTAGTAGGAGTTATAACCTGTATATTTTTGAAGAAATCATAATCTCCATAATTTTTTAGTCTATCTCCACTAAGTGTAATTACATTATACAGTATCTTTTCTTTGTCTTTCTCATCTACAAAGTAAAAATCATTTAAATAATAATTCTCTGTAGTTAACTTTTTATCTTCTCCATTGTCTTTATTTTTGTCTTTTTTCGACTCAATCTGATTTTGTTCTATATTATCATTAATTAATTGTTTATCTTCCATGCAATCTTCTGTACTAGTACATTTCTCTACATCATTGCCATCTTCAATCTCTTGCTTAGTTATAAATCCAATTCCTTCATTTACCCTATGGGCATTTATAATGATCTTACTCTTAGCAGCTTGTCTAAAAATCTTGTTTAGCGTAATAGTAGTAATTCTTTCTGAATTAATTATATCCTTTAATACATTACCTGGTCCAACAGAAGGTAGCTGGTCAATATCTCCTACTAATACCAATTTTGTACCTTTGTATAGTGCTTTGCATAAATAATTCATCAAAAATAAATCTACCATAGACATCTCGTCTACAATTACTATATCTCCATCTATTGGTGCTACAGATACTTCACTATACATTGTCGGATTATCATCAGAAATTTTTCCTATTTCTAGCAATCTATGTAATGTTTTAGCTTCCTCACCAGTTGCTTCTGTCATCTTTTTTGCAGCCCTTCCTGTTGGAGCACAAAGAACTGGTTTCATCTCGTTATACTTAAATATGTCTATAATAGTTTTTATTATAGTAGTTTTTCCTGTTCCTGGTCCACCAGTAATTACGCAAACATTATTATCATTTATTGCTTTTATTGCTTCTTTCTGCTTTTCAGACAAATCAATATTAGATTTTTCTTCAAAAATCTCTAATTGTTTTTCAAATTTATCAATTTTTTTTACATTTTTATATAAGTTTAAATCAGTTAATCTTATTGCAACTTCTTCTTCGGCTTTGTAATATGAATATAAATATACCCATTCATCTCCATCTCTTTCTTCAAGTACAATATCTTCTTTAGCTTTCATATTAATTAAACATTCTTCCACTTCACTCTCATTAACACCTAAGAGTTTTTTTACATAATCAACTAAACTTTCATATCTAGTACAACAATGACCATTAAGTGTCATAAGTATTAGAGCATGCTTAATTCCACTTCTTATACGTTTTTCATTATTACGCTCAATTCCTAATCCAAGTGCCATTTTGTCAATCTGCTCAAAATTAACTCTATTTACCAAATCTATTAACACATATGGGTTAGATTGTATCTCATCAATCGCATTTGCCCCTAAAGATTTATATATTTTTTCTGCATTTTGTGGTCCTATACCAAATTTATCTAGAAAGCCAACTAACTGCCATACTTCCCAGTTTTCTATAAAAGTATTTGCAATCTCAATTGCTTTGTCTTTTGTAATACCTTTTACTTGTGCAAGTTTAGTTGGTTCAAACTTAAACACATTAATTGTATCTTCTCCAAACATTTCTACAATATGCTTTGCTGTAGCAGGTCCAATACCTTTTATACCACAGTTAGCCAAATACCTCTCTAATGCCTTAGTAGTTTGAGGCATACTTTTCTCAAAAGTATCAACTTTAAATTGTTTACCATATTCTTGATGTTCTACAATTTTGCCTACAACTTTAAGGGTATCACCTATATTTACAAAAGGTAAATACCCTACTATTGTAGTTTCATCATTCAATTCAGTTGCAATTTCTTTGCTTTCTTTATCTAGCTTAAGCACAGCAATGCAATAACTATTTATATCATTTTTATATATAATTTCAATAACTTCACCTTGTAGTTCCAACTCATTACCTTCTTTTTTTCGTTTTAGTCAAAGTCATTTCCACGACATTTTTGTTATTTTTAGACATTTTTCATTTTTTGATTATTTTCTCTGTCTGTTTTGAAATTATATCATAGTTTAAATAGAGTTTCAAGCCTGCAATTTTCTCC
>CALXWQ010000051.1 GCA_944392435.1 uncultured Clostridia bacterium | reverse complement strand
ATTTATTATTTGCAAAAAAATAAAAGATATGCAATTTAAAATTACATATCTTAGAAAATTTTTCCAATTTTTAATTAATGCCTTTTTTGATTACAGGTATTTTGGAAAATAATTAAATTTTGACTAGGAAAACAAATTTAAAATTCATGAGGCCTACTTGAGATGTATGTTAATGCTTGAGATGTTAAAGCTATGCTTGTTAGTTACAGACTCAGTAAGCTTTAACTTTAAATTTTAAATGAAGTTTGCGAACATCAAAATTGTAATTATTTTTCAAAAAGTCATCTCAAAAAATAATTTCTTGGCTCAATTGGTGGTCTAGGATTTGATCCGACCTCCTCCTGGGAATGGTGGTCTTGGGTTTTGACCTGGTCTTCCTGGATATGGTGGACGTGGTGGTCTAGGTCTTGGCCTTGGAGGCCTTCTATTTCCTCCTAATAATTGATTTAAAATCAAAATTCTTATTAAATCTTGAAGTGTAGTATTTCTTCTTATTTGCCTGTATTCTTTGCTTCCCTGCACATTACTGTTTTCAACATTATCGGATGTTTCAACTATTTTGTCTTGTTTGCTCAAAGAATTGCTTACTCGTTCCTGCCTAGCACTTTTTTCAGGTCTAGTATCTTTAGATTTTCCTGAATTTACAAGAGAGGAAGTTGTATTTAGATTTGACTTTGCTTGAACTTTAGATTGAGTCGAATTTTTATCTCTGTTACTTTCTTTATTCTCTTCTTTCGGCAAATTAACTCTAACATTTATTGTATCTACAACAGAGGGGTCGCTTTCTAAATTCATATATATTTCTTCAGTCATTGCATCAATAAGTTCCTTTGTAATAGGTTTAGTATTAGCTTCACAAATTTTGCATACCATCGGATTTATTATCTTATATATTTCAGGATATAAATCCATAATTTCACTACTATACATAGGTGTTTGATTCAAATATTCAGTTTCTGAGCTAATCATCATACTGTTACTGCTTGCATATGTATCTGCATAAACATTCTGTGCCATAGGATAACCGAGTATACTTCTTATATAATCCTCATAACTTTGATAATACATATTATACCTCCTTATTTTTCTTAAGATATAATATGTATTATTTTTAATTTTGTGATTCTCTGGCCATATAAATAAAGGTTATAGTTTACGTCTATTTTGATCTAAAATAAAAACTAAACATATTAACAAGCAAAAAGTTCAAATAATGATATTACTCTAATTCATTGACTAATTCTTTAAACTTTTCTCCTCTTTCAGCAAAATTTTTAAACATGTCAAAACTAGCACTTGCTGGAGAAAATAATACAATTTCTCCAGGGTTTGCAACTTCTCTTGCTCTTTTTACTGCTCTTCCTAAATCCCAACATGTATACATAGGTATCATAATATCTGTTCCTTTAGTTGCCTGTAATACAGCATTCGAAATTTTTCTGGCGGTTTTACCAATTAAAATAAGTTTAGTAACTTTATCTATTATAGGCTGTGCAAGAGGCATGTAATCCAAATTTTTGTCATATCCTCCCGCGATAAGGACTATCTTTTCATCAAAAGAATTTAAGCCAGCAATTGTTCTTGAAGGACTTGTTCCAATAGAGTCATTATACCATTTTACTCCATCTAACTCTCTTACAAATTCTAGTCTATGCTCAACCCCTTTGAATTCTTTTATTGCTTCTATTTGCACTTCTTCACTTACCAATCCAGATGTAGCAGCTATTGCAGCACAGACATTTTCATAATTATGAACTCCTCTTAAATGAATATCTTTTGTGTTTATCAAATGCCTACGAACTCCATCTTCACACTCTTTTATTACACCATCTTCATATATTACTCCATCATTAAGTTTCTCTTTGCTACTAAAAAATACAACTTTCCCCTCTGCCTCTTTTGCCATTTCTCTTGTTATATCATTATCATAATTTAATACAACTTTACCATCTTTATCTTGATATGCAAATATTGCTTTTTTAGCATTTATGTATTCTTCATATGACTTATGCTTATCTAGGTGGTTTGGTGAAACATTTGTAATTACTGATATCTCTGGGCTTATTTCCATATCCATTAATTGGAAACTGCTAAGTTCTAGTACTACAATATCGTCCTCTTTGAAATCTTTTACTTGAGTAAATAAAGGTATTCCTATATTTCCACCAAGATGACAATTATAGCCACCTTTTTTAAGTATCTCATATATTAGAGAAGTTGTAGTAGTTTTTCCATCACTTCCTGTAACACCTATAACCTTACATGGACATGTATTCATAAGCATTTCTATTTCAGAAGTCACAACAGCACCTCTTTTATGCTCTGATTCTAATTGAAGTGTTGTAGGCAAACAACTTGGTGAACGGAAAATAATATTGAAACCCCTTAGAAAATGTAAAGCATTTTTCCCAGTTACCAACTTAAAATTATAACTATTAATCTTTTCAACAATATCTTGATCTAAATCCTCTAACTCTCTCTGATCAAAAACTTCTACATTTGCACCCAAATCATGTAAATAGTCTATTAGTGGTATGTTACTAACACCCAATCCAATAACAGCTACTCTCTTTCCTCTAACATTATTTTCAAAAGCCTTTAATTTTAAATTTTCCATTTTGTTTATCCATCCTTTCCTGAAACAAAGGGGGCAGAGCATTTGTTTCATTTTTGAAACAGAATAGACACACCTACCCTTTGTTAATTTTTCAAACTATGTTATTTTATCTTATTATTTTATTAAAATATGTTTACTATGTTTTTATACATTTTTCTTTTTATTGTAGTAATTAATTTGGAGTTAGAAAGAACAAATGTATATTTCTTTTCAGCATCAATGTTACTATGATTAGAAACATTTTAATTATATTCTTTAATATGTTTCAAAACTCTCATAGTTGATTTCTCTACTGTTTTACAATCAGTGACATCAACCTTTATAGTATTGTCATAAATGGTATAATATCCTGCTTTTTCTTGCAACTCATCTCTTTTTACTATGTTTTGTTTTACTGCCTCATAATCAGAATTTTTTCCGTACTGACTCATTTTTCTTCTTATTCTTTCTTCTAGAGACGCTGTTATAAAGAAATGATAGTTTAAATTTGGATATATTCTCATCAAATCTCTTCCTGAGACAATCACATTATATTCCTGACTATACATATTTATCAAATGCCTTGCAAAAGCATAGAATTTTTCGCTATCAGCATTTGCTCCTGCTATTGATACTGCTAAAGATGAATCTTCAGATTGCAATTTTTCTTCATCAATCTTTTTACCATCAACATATACAACACTTTCTCTATTTTCTATTTTAAACTCTACCTTTAAAGTATCCATTATTTTTTTTATATCAATATCTTTTATATTTTCTTTTAAATTTTTCAAATCTATATTGCTTGAAGACCTCATTAATGCATATATAATTCCTCTATATAGATTTCCCCCATGTAAAATAATGCTGTTTGGTATATGTTTTAAGAGTTCTCTACATATGGATGTTTTCCCTGCTCCGACTAATCCTTCAATTCCTATTACTATATTACTCATACTACTGCTATATACTCCTTTCCGTTTTTTATCGCATCTTATTATATCATTTATTTTTTAATTTTTCATTATAAATTCAAAAAAAGATGAATTTGTATTATTCTTTACAATCCATCTTTTAAATATGCAAAAATTTCTTAAATAAAAATGTATATTTTTAAAAATATTGTCCATAATTCTATTAGGATTGGAGGTGCTTCAATATGACAGAAAATAATAATTCAAAAAAGAATAACAAAAAGAATAATGGAAAACAAAACGAAAACAACAATAAATAGTTGTTGAATAAGATGTAAGAGGTAAGAGTGAGAGGTGAGAAGTGTGAGTATTCAACTTCTTACCTCCCATTTCTCACATCACATTTTTCATCCCTCATCCAAATATTTCTTTAAAAATTTTCCTGTATAACTTCTATCATTTTTTACAATTTGTTCTGGTGAGCCAACTGCAACTATTTCTCCTCCACCATCTCCGCCTTCTGGTCCTAAATCTATGATATAGTCAGCTGTTTTTATTAAGTCCAAATTATGTTCAATTACAATTATGCTATTTCCTGTGTCTACTAGTCTTTGCAAAATATCAACTAATCTATGAACGTCTGCTATATGAAGTCCAGTAGTAGGCTCGTCTAAAATGTATAGTGTTTTTCCAGTTGCTTTTTTAGATAGCTCAGTAGCAAGTTTTATACGTTGTGCTTCTCCTCCTGAAAGAGTTGTAGAAGGTTGTCCAAGTTTAATATATCCTAATCCTACATCATATAGTGTTTGGATTTTGTTTTTTATTCTAGGCAAATTCTTAAAGAATTCCAATGCTTCTTCTACAGTCATGTCAAGCACATCAGATATTGTTTTTCCTTTATATTTTACTTCTAATGTTCCTTTGTTGTATCTTTTTCCTTTACATACTTCACAAGGCACATAGATATCTGGTAAAAAGTGCATTTCTATCTTAAGAATTCCATCTCCATTACAAGCTTCACATCTTCCTCCTGTAACATTAAAGCTAAATCTTCCTTTGTCATATCCTCTCATTTTCGCTTCATTTGTTCCTGCAAATAGGTCACGAATGAAATCAAACACTCCTGTATATGTTGCTGGGTTTGAACGTGGTGTTCTTCCTATTGGAGATTGGTCAATATTAATTATTTTATCAATATTCTCTAATCCTTTTACTTCTTTGCATTTACCAGGCTTTTCATTTGAGCCATTCAAATCTCTTGCAATAGTTTTATATAATATTTCATTTACTAATGTACTTTTTCCTGAGCCAGAAACACCTGTTACACAAATGAATTGCCCAAGCGGAAATTTCACATTAATATTTTTTAAATTATGCTCAGTAGCTCCTTTTACTTCTATTGCTTTTCCATTTGATTTTCTACGTTTTTTAGGAACTAATATTTTCTTTCTTCCGCTTAAATATTGTCCTGTAATAGAGTCTGGAACAAGCTTTACTTCTTCTGCTGTTCCCTGTGCCATTACATTTCCACCATGTACACCTGCTCCTGGTCCAATATCTATAATTTGGTCTGCAGCATACATTGTATCTTCATCATGTTCTACTACTAAAACTGTGTTGCCCAAATCTCTTAAATGTTTTAATGTTGCTAGTAATTTGTCATTATCTCTTTGATGAAGCCCAATACTTGGCTCGTCCAAGATGTAAAGAACTCCAGTAAGTCCAGAACCTATCTGTGTGGCCAAACGTATACGTTGTGCCTCTCCTCCTGACAATGTTCCAGCACTTCTTGATAGTGTTAAATATTCTAATCCGACATCTATTAGAAATTGTAATCTCTTATTAAGTTCTTTGAATATTTGGTCTGCTATCATTCTATCTTTTGCATTTAATTCTAATGAATTTAAATAATCCTTTATCTTGTTGATAGACATATCTGTAAGTTCATTTATATTTTTGTCTCCTACTTTTACAGCCAAACTTTCTTTTTTTAGTCTTGCTCCATGGCATTCTGGACATGGCGAATCGCTCATGTACATTTCATAAAATGCACGCATTCCTTGTGATTTTGTCTCATTATGACGTCTTTCTAATGTTGGCAATACTCCTTCGAAAGGTGCTCTAAACCTTCTAGTTCCAGCTGCTGAAGTATATTCGAAATCAATCTCTTCATCACCTGTACCATATAGGATTTTTTCTAAGAAATCACGTGGTAATTTCTTTATAGGTACTCCTTTTATTTCCACACCATAGTGACGTGCTATGCTTTCAAAATACATTTTAGCCATTGTATCTCCACGTTTCATTACGCTTGATCCAAAAGCCTTAACTCCATCATACAATGTTTTATTTTTGTCTGGTATAATCAAATCCTCATCCATTTTCATTAGGTAACCAATACCTGTACAGCTTGGACATGCACCAAATGGGTTATTAAATGAAAACATCCTTGGTGTTAATTCTTCAAAACTAATACCACAATCAGGGCATGCATAATTTTGACTGAATAACATCTCTTTTTTATGTGTAGCATCATCTATTATAACTATATTGTTTGCATGTTTTAGAGCTGTCTCAACAGACTCTGTTAATCTACTTCTAATATCATCTTTTATAACTAATCTATCTACAATTAGTTCTATATTATGTTTTTTCTTTCTATTTATATCCAAGTCGTCAGAAAGTTCTACCATTTCTCCGTCAACTCTTGCTCTAACAAAACCTTCTTTTTGGAATTCTTGAAGTTGTTTTACAAATTCACCTTTTCTACCTCTTACAACTGGTGCTAATACTTGTATTCTTGTACCTTCTTCTAATTCCAATATGCTATCTATAATTTGGTCTATTGTCTGCTTTTCTATTTTTTTGCCACACTTAGGACAATATGGCACACCAATTCTTGCATATAAAAGACGAATGTAATCATATATTTCTGTAACAGTTCCTACAGTTGAACGTGGATTTTTAGATGTAGTTTTTTGGTCTATTGAAATAGCTGGAGAAAGTCCATCTATTGACTCTACATCTGGTTTTTCCATTAATCCTAAGAATTGTCTTGCATATGCTGACAAACTTTCTACATATCTTCTCTGCCCCTCTGCATATAAAGTGTCAAATGCTAGAGATGATTTACCAGAGCCAGAAAGTCCTGTAATAACTACTAGTTTGTCTCTTGGAATTTCTATATTTATATTTTTTAAATTGTGTTCTTTTGCTCCTTTTATTACAATTTTATCATTCATCAAATTGCCCCCTATTTTTCTACTTTGCTATTGATAGTTTTATTTGTCAATATATTTTTGATTAGTTTATATAAAATATATTTGACACAAAATCGAACGGATTTATTATACAATATTTTTCAT
>CALXWQ010000050.1 GCA_944392435.1 uncultured Clostridia bacterium | reverse complement strand
TTACGTCAAAAAGCTATAATGGATGAAAAGGCAATTTTTAGGAGAGGACAGGAAATTGGTAGTGAAGAACGGCTTTGCGAGAGGCAAAGAAGAGCGGTTTTGAGAAAGGTAAAGAAGAACGGTCTTGAGAAAGGCAAAAAAGATGTGGCTAAGAAAATGAAACAAGAAAATATTGATCTTGAGTTAATAATAAAAGTAACAGGATTATCTAAAGAGCAGATAGAGGATTTATAATGCTTGCGGAGACTTTTAACAATTTTTTTCAAAAAGTACTTGTCAAAAAAATGAGGATAGTATAAAATTAAATAGGACTTTAAGAATAAGTGAAAAAACAAGGAAGGAAAATGACGAATGAAAAAGAATAAAATACGTAAAACCCTTGAGGTTGTAAGAGAGAGAGAGAGAGAGAGAGCAAGAGTCTAAAGAAAATAGGCTTTATTTATAGTGCAAAAAATAAAGAAAAAAATGAATTAAAAAGAAATAAAAATAACAGGATAAAAGTTATAAAAAAACATCAAAGAAGGATGGAATATGAGTTTAAAAAACTTGTATGCGAAATAAAAATTGCAAAGACAAGTTTCAGGAACCATATTCTGTCCTTAGACAGTCCAGGATATTTCACAAGTAGTGATAGTTATATGGAAGATTACAATGGAGAATTCAAAAACGGTGACACACATTACGAGGAAGACTGGAATCAAATGGAAACATTAGCTATACACACCATAGATGACTGGTACTGGCTAGCTTCACGCTATGTAAATACGGAATTAACGGAAAACAGTTTCAATGTACGCGTTGCCCACAGCACAGGATACATTATGACCAACAACTTTTGCAGTGTGTATAGCTATGGTGGTATAATATCAAATAACTATTCAAATAGCCTTCGACCCGTATTTCATTTAAAACCAAATATTAAAATTACAGGAGGAAGTGGAACAGAGGACGATCCATATACGTTGGGAGTGTAGGATTAGTTGATATAAAAATCAGGTATATTATTTTGGGAATATATCTGATTTTTACTATTTATATTGATTTATCTTAGTCAGTATAGTAAAATACGTATATGAAGTAAATTCAAGTCAGTTTTTTTTAAAAGAATAGTGAATTATACTTAGGAAAGCGAAAAAGATTAAAAACAATTTTTAAATTCCCAAAAGGAGAGAAGAAAAATGGGCGGTTTTGTGCATCTACATGTGCATAGTGAGTTTAGTTTATTAGATGGAGCAAATAGAATAAAAGATTTACCAGTTAGAGCAAAAGAGCTTGGAATGGATGCAATGGCGATTACTGACCATGGTGTTATGTTCGGTGCTATTGATTTTTATAAAGCGTGCAAGGCAAATGGAGTAAAGCCTATTATTGGGTGTGAAGTGTATGTTGCACTACGTACAAGGCATGATAAAGATGCTGAACTTGATAGCAAATACAATCATTTGATTTTGCTTGCAAAGAATAATGATGGGTATAAGAATTTGTCTAAATTAGTTTCTTTGAGTTTTGTAGAGGGCTTTTATTACAAGCCTCGTATAGATAAAGAGATACTAGAAAAGTACCACGAAAACTTGATTTGCTGTAGCGCATGCCTTGCTGGAGAAGTAAATCAGGCAATTTTGAAGAATGATATGAACGAAGCAAGAAGAGTTGCTCAGTGGTTTAAGGGAGTATTTGGTAAGGACTATTATTTGGAAATTCAAAATAATGGTATTAGAGAGCAAGTATTAGTTAATCAAAAACTAATACAGCTTTCTCGTGAGCTAGATATTCCACTCGTGGCTACAAATGATGCACATTATTTAAAAAGAGAAGATGCATATAATCATGAGGTTTTACTATGTATTCAAACAGGTAAAAGAATGACTGATGAAGATAGAATGCGTTTTGAAACAGATGAATTGTATGTAAAGTCTCCTGAAGAGATGAAAGAGTATTTTGCAAATGTGCCAGATGCTATAGAAAATACAGTAAAGATTGCAGATGAGTGCAATGTAGAGTTCGAGTTTGGTCATACTATACTTCCTAATTATGATGTGCCAGAAGGATTTGAGACACATTATGATTATTTGAAAAAGCTTACTGATGATGGAATTATCAAGCGTTATGGAGAAAATCCACCACAGGAAATAATTGAAAGAAAAGATTATGAACTTTCTGTTATTAATAAAATGGGATATGTAGACTATTTCTTAATTGTTTGGGATTATATAAATTATGCAAAATCTCAAGGTATTCCGGTAGGACCAGGACGTGGTTCTGGTGCTGGCTCAATTGTTGCATATGCTATTGGAATTACGGATATCGACCCAATTAAATATGGACTTATATTTGAAAGATTTTTAAATCCAGAAAGAGTTAGTATGCCTGATTTCGATGTTGACTTTTGCTATGAAAGAAGACAAGAAGTAATAGATTATGTTGGTAGAAAATATGGCCATGACCATGTGTCACAGATTATTACTTTTGGTACAATGTCTGCAAGAATGGTTATACGTGATGTAGGTAGAGCTTTAGATGTTTCATATGCAGAGACAGATAAGCTTGCCAAAATGGTGCCAAATGAATTACATATTACTATAAAAAAGGCAATGGAGCAAAATAGAGAATTACGTGAGTTATATGAGACAAATGAAGAATACAAAAAATTATTAGATATTGCAATGGCTTTAGAAGGAATGCCAAGACAGGCGTCAACTCATGCTTGTGGTATAGTTATCACAAAAGAGCCAGTTGATATTTATGTGCCTTTATACATGAGAGATAATACAATTTCTACACAATATATAATGACAACATTAGAAGAGTTAGGACTTCTAAAAATGGACTTTTTAGGGCTTAGAACTCTTACAGTTATACAAGATACAAAGGATTTAGTAGAACAAAATAGAGGAATAAAAGTAGAATTTGATAAAGATATGAATGACCCTAAGGTATATAAACAGTGGCAAGATGGAACATCAGTCGGCATATTTCAGTTTGAAAGTCAAGGTATGACAAACTTTATGAAGGAACTAAAGCCAGATTGTTTGGAAGACATTATAGCAGGTGTTTCACTTTACCGACCAGGACCAATGGATCAAATCCCAAGATATATTGCTAATAAAAAGGATCCAGAGCATGCAGTATATACACATGAAAGGCTAAAACCAATTCTAAATGTTACATATGGCTGTATGGTATACCAAGAGCAGGTTATGCAGATTGTTAGGGACTTAGCAGGATATTCATTAGGAAGAGCTGACTTAGTAAGACGTGCAATGGGTAAGAAAAAGCTTGACGTAATGGCTAAAGAGCGTGAGATATTCATAAATGGTCAAGTAGATGAAGATGGAAATATCATAGTTCCAGGTTGTGTGCGTAATGGAATATCTGCAGAAGATGCCAACAAGATATTTGATGAAATGGCTGAATTTGCGAAATATGCATTTAATAAATCACATGCCGCAGCATATGCAGTACTTTCTTATCAAACAGCATATCTAAAAACATATTATCCAGCAGAATTTATGGCTGCAATGCTTAACAGCTTTTTAGGAAATTTGGACAAAATACCAGCATATATAGATGAGTGCAAAAGATTAAATATTGAAATACTAAAACCAGATATTAATAAAAGTTATACCAAATTTACTGTTGATGGTAATAAAATCCGTTTTGGACTTGGTAGTATCAAAAATGTTGGTGTAGGTGCAGTTGATGAAATAGTAGCAGAGCGAAAAGAAAATGGAGAGTTTAAAGACTTTGCGGATTTCTGTGAGAGAATTGCAAATGCATCAGTAAACAAGAAATGTATTGAAAGCCTTATAAAAGCAGGAGCTTTTGACAATTTTGAACAAACTAGAAGAACTTTAATGGAATCATATGAGTCAATTGTAGATTCAATAGCAGATAGTTCTAAGAAAAGTTTTGATGGTCAAGTAAGCATGTTTGATTTAGGTGGAGCAAACCAAAAAGAAATGGAAGAACTAAAATACACATATAAAGTAATGCCTGAATTTACAGAAAGAGAGATGCTTTCTATGGAAAAAGAAATGCTTGGATTATACATTTCAGGTCATCCACTAGATAAACTAAGACATCAAATAGAAATGCAAACTACTGTAAATACAGCAATGATGCGTGAGGCACAAAATGCAAGTATGGTAGATGCAGAGGCAATAGAGGGAGAGGCATATAAAGAAGGACAAAATTATGCAGACATAAAAGAGAGTGAAATAAATCAAAAAATGAAGTTAGTTCCAAAAGAAAAACTTCAAGATGGACAATTTGTAAAATATGCAGGAATTATAACAAGTGTAAAAAAGAAATTTACTAAAACGAATAAAATAATGGCATTTGTTACAGTTGAAGATTTATATGGACCAACAGAAGTAATAGTGTTTGAAAGGTGTTATCAAAATTGTTCGAATATTTTAATGGAAGACAATATTGTTTTGGTAGATGGTAGGTTGAGCATAAGGGAAGATGAAGATACAAAAATAGTTGCAAGAGAAATAAAAGAATTTGGAGAGCAAAAGAAAAAAATACTTATGCTTGACATCACTAACCTAGATGATGAGCATAAAGAAAAATTAAGAGGGGCAATCAAATTCTTTTCAGGAGAAAGGAACAACATTCCTATTCAAATAATAAACGGAGAAAGAAGAGATATGGCAGGTGGAATTTATCTAAATAATCAAACATTAGAAGAATTTAAGGAAATTGTTGGAAATGAAAATGCAAGAGTGGAAGAAGTGTAGAACAATTTTTTTAAGAATTTACAGCTGACAAGTCATTACGATTTATAGCTTTTATTCTATAGCACAACAATGTATATTTTTTATTTTCTGTTTGTCGGTCCTTTGGCTACGTAACAGTCTGTAGTAAAAATTACAAGGGCATGAGCATTTTTTCTACCTTGAAGAAAAAACAAGTTTTACCTTCAAGAGTAATTTTTCCACAGACTGTAACTTGTTAGTCCCCATCTTAAGCATTCAAACAGAAAATATACATTGTTGTACAAAACTAGATGTGAATTGCAATAACAAATGTAAAAAAATGTAAAAAGTACCTTCTTATATTTGACAAAATTTAGGAAACGTAGTATAATTATAGAATACCGTAATGGTAAAATACATTAAGATATGGAGAGTGCAAAAATGGAAAAAATTGTAGCTAACGTTTTGTCTATGGAAAATGGACAGGTAACAGGTTATCTTACGGATTACGGCAAACAACAATGTTACTACTTCTCAATGAAGTACGTTACGACATCAGATGGACTATTTTGCCTAGAAGGCTTAAAGCTAACTAGACAAGAAGAATTAAGCATAAAGGGGGCTATGTACATGGAAATTGCAAAGAAGGCAAGACATCCTATTTTTGCATGATTCGTACCGCAAACTCCAGAGAAAATTCACTGGAGGGTGTAAAAAAATTTTATCATTGGAGGAAAAATTTAATGGTTGTTTCATTCGACAAAACTTGCGGAATGCTACAGAGAGGTGTAGCAACTGACAGAAAATTTATAATGCGGTTCGAGATTAGTAATTCCACGTTAACTCAGGTTCAGAAAACAAGTTGGGATGGCATAGAAGAAAATATTTCTTCTAAGGACTTGCAGGATTTGTTCGAGAAACTCTGGTCTTACTACGTGTACCTACGTTATGATGGAAGAGTTTATACAAGAGCAGATTCATATGAGGAAGACAACATGGTAGAAACAGGAATAATCCTTGAAGATAAAATCGAGCAAACAACCGAAGCGGTTGAAAATATTGCTTAAACCTCTGACCCTAGACATCTTGAATTCGAGATGTCTGGGGATTTTTTATTGTATAGGAAAAAATCGACTCTTTTCTTAAATTTTTCAGTATTTTTACGACTTTTACGTATACAACAAGCTTAAGCCTCTTATATTCGTGAAGTACAGCGATGAAGTATTCACATTTGTACGTAGAAATCTTTTATTTCGCTAACGTACACCTTTATTATTTATAAGAAAAATTTTCATTGTTTAGTAAAATTTAAAAAATGAAATTTTTAGATTGAAATAAAAAATTATATATGTTAAAATATAATCTATTAATAAAAAAGAAATGGAGAAAAAAATGTATAATAAATATATTTTTATAAACAATAATAGAAGAAAAAAACAAAAAGAATTATTAGAAAAACAAAATCAAGAAGATTCACAGTTATCATTAGATATGTTGACTGCAAATATGGAGAATGGAGAAATAGTTAAAGAAAAAAATGAAATAAAAGAATTAAGTAATATAAATAATTCTAAAGATAAAGATTGCAATATTAATTCTAAAATAAACAATGACACAAATAGTCAAATTAATAGAAGTGCAAAATCTAATAGAAGTAAAAACCTAAATAAATTTGTAGATGATTATGTTTTGGTTGATATAGAAACAACAGGTCTATCTCCTGTAAAAGATGATATAATTGAAATTGGTGCTATAAAGGTAGAAAACAATAAAATGGTAGATACATTTAATCAATTAATAAAAATTGATAGAAGTTTGCCTCCATTTATAACTAATTTAACAGGAATTACAGATGAAATGTTAAGAACTGGAAGAATGCCAGATGAAGTTTTTAGAGATTTTGTAAATTTCATTGGTGAAAGTGTTATTATAGGTCATAATGTAAACTTTGATTTAGGATTTTTAAGTAATAAGTGTAAAAAATATTTGGATTATAATTTGGCAAATGATTATATAGATACATTATATCTTGCAAGAAGACTTGTACCTCATAGTGTAAATTATAAACTAGGAACACTTGCAAATTTGTTCAATATAAGTTATAAAGGAGCTCACAGAGGGCTTAAAGATGTTGAGATTACATATGAAGTATATAATAGACTTAGAAAGATGAGATAAAATTAAAAAAGTATTGTAATACTAATTACAATGCTTTTTTTTCATCTAATAGGAAATTTATCATTTTTTATTAAATAAAAAATGACTTTAATTGCCATTGCCTTTGAGATTTACATATCTTAATAGGAAACTTAAATCTGTACAAAAATAATGAGGATTTTAAAAATCAAAAAAATCAAAAAAATCAAAAAAATTGAAAAAACATATTATTGTTCCAAATTTTGTCAAAATAAAATAAAAAAATTGAAACATAATAATAATGAAAAAATTTTTTTAGGTGCCATTAAACCAATTTTTTCAATATTAGAATTAATGGAGAAAGGTGATTATATGACAAAGAAAATATTAATTATT
>CALXWQ010000049.1 GCA_944392435.1 uncultured Clostridia bacterium | reverse complement strand
ACAATTGCTATTGCTTCATTTAATACTTGATTTAAAACTGATGTAGACACTCTTAATGAATTTTGACTTGCTACACTGTTTATCATTTCAAATAATTTATTAACTCTTTGTCCAGTTTTTGCTGAAATGAATAATATTGGTGCATATGATAAATATGATAATTTGTTATACACATCTTTCTTGTATTGTTCTAGTGTTCCATTTTCTTTTTCGTATTCATCCCATTTATTAACTACTATAATTATACCTTTTCCAGCCTCATGAGCCTCTCCTGCAATTTTTGTATCTTGCTCTGTAACCCCTTCATTTGCATCTATCATAAGCAAACATACATCAGCTCTTTCTACTGCTAGCAGACTTCTCATAACACTGTATTTTTCTAAATTTTCAGACACTTTGCTTTTTCTTCTTATACCTGCTGTATCTATAAATACATATTTTCCAAATTCATTCTCGAACTCTGAATCTATAGCATCTCTTGTAGTTCCAGCAATGTTGCTTACAATTACTCTATTTTCTCCTAATATTTTATTAACTAATGAAGATTTTCCAACATTTGGTTTTCCTATAATTGCAACTTTTATAACCTCATCATCGTCTTCATTTTCATCTTTTGGAGGAAGCTCATCATATATTGCATCTAGTACATCTCCAATTCCTATTGCATTTACTGCAGATACTCTATGTGGTTCTCCTAAACCTAAATTATAGAATTCATATATTTCATCTGGAGTCTTACCATAATTATCAGCTTTGTTACACACTAAGATTACAGGCTTTTTAGATTTTTTTAGCATTAGCGCTATGTCACTATCTGCTGCTGTAACACCTTGCTTAATATCTGTTACAAACACAATCACATCAGCCATGGCTATTGCCAAGTTTGCCTGCTCCCTCATTTGAGATAGAATTACATCATTTGATTCTGGCTCGATACCACCTGTATCAACTAAAGTAAAATTTCTCCCTCTCCAATTTGCCTCTGCATATACTCTATCACGAGTAACTCCAGGAGTATCTTCTACTATTGATATTCTTTTTCCTACTATATAATTAAAGAATGTTGACTTTCCAACATTTGGTCTTCCTACAATTGCTACTGTTGGTTTACTCATGTTTTCACCTTTCCTCTCCTAAGGTTATTTTTCAACCTTCACCTCTCTCTTTACAATAACTATATTTTACTATAAAAAGGCAAAAATAGCAAGAAATTCTTGCTATTTTCCTCTTACCCTCAAACTTGACATATTTACATAAAAATGGTATAATCTTAAACGCAAACTTTGTTGAAAGGAGATAAATTTTCTAAAATTCATACCGTTTGAAAGGAGAATAATCACATGAAAAAAATTGCTAAACTACGGAAATATCAGGGGCAGATAATTGTTATTTTACTACTAATTGTACTAGTAGTTTATACTATTTGCAGTGCTCACAATTCACCTGATGAGATTACTTATAGCGAGGTTATCTCGTCTGTAAATACTGGTGAAGTTTCCAGAGTCGAAATTGATGAGGGTTCAAGCAATGTAGTCTTAACATTAACCGACGGTTCTTTGAAACAATCTACAATTCCCAACAGAGAGAATTTTTCAAGTTTTATATCTGATAAAATTGAAAATGGTTCTCACATTGTATTTGAGGTAAAGAGAGGAAATTCTTTTATCGCTTTCATTGCCTCATTCATTATTAAAGCTGGGCCAACAATTTTGCTTATATTTTTGTTCAGCAAGATAATCTTAAAGGGCAACTTTGAAATTGCTCCTGAAACTTCAAGTCTAAGATTTTCTGATGTAGCAGGAATTGATGAAGAGCGGGCTCAGTTGGAGCAAATTGTACAGTTTTTGAAAGAACCCGAGCGTTTCACTTCAATTGGTGCACGAATTCCAAAAGGTATATTGTTTTACGGTAGCCCAGGAACTGGTAAAACTTTATTAGCCAAAGCTATCGCAGGTGAAGCTAATGTTCCGTTTTTCCAGATAAGTGCATCTAGCTTTGAGGAAATGTATGTTGGTCTTGGTGCTCTTAAAGTTCGCAAACTATTCAAGACAGCAAGAAAACATGCTCCTTGTATCATTTTCATTGATGAAATTGATGCAGTAGCACAAGCTCGGTATAATGATGGCAACCATTCTCATAGCGAGCAAACTCTAAATCAGCTTTTATCTGAGATGGATGGCTTTTGTCCTCTTGATAGAGTAATCGTTATAGCTGCAACCAATCACTTTGAGGTTATTGACTCTGCTTTGAAGAGACCTGGTAGATTTGACAGAAGCATTTTTATTCCAATGCCAGATGCCTTAGCAAGAAAAGAAATTCTTCAAGTTCATGCAAGAAATAAATCCTTTTCTGCTGATGTATCTTTAGCCGAAGTTGCTCAACAAACTGTAGGATTTTCTGGTGCTGAACTTGAAAACCTTCTTAATGAAGCTGCAATTCTTTCTGTAAATTCCGGTCGTGATTTAATTACACGGTTAGATATTTCAGAAGCTTTTGCAAGAGTTCGTATAGGGTTGGAAAAGAAAAATTCTGTGATAACGATAACTGACAGGTATCTAACTGCTGTCCACGAAGCTGGACATGCTATTGTATCTGCTGTAGTAAGACCAAATACTAAGATTTTTGGTATCTCTATCATTCCACGTGGAAGAGCTGGAGGCTATAATCTCTTCGACGATTCAGATGAATACTATCAAAAAAAGGATGCTTTGCTTAAATTTTTGCAAGTCACATATGGTGGTCGAGCTGCAGAGATACTTGTTTTCAATAACCCATCCAGCGGAGCAGCCAATGACCTGCAGGTTGCAACTAAATTAGCATACCAAATGGTTAATCAATATGCAATGGCTGATTCTGAGAATATCATGACAGCAGTTCCAGAACTTGATGGCTTTAACAATGAATTAAGAGCCTCTTTGATGAATGAAATTCAGAAAATTTGTCGCACAGAATACGATAATGCATTTTCTGTGGTAAAAAGTCATGAAGATGCACTTCGTAAATTGGCTAAGTTGCTCTTGGAAAAAGAGACACTTTCTCAAGAAGAAGTTGCAAACTTTATGCAAGAAAACATTTAACGAAAACGAGGCATGTACATCTATGTATATGCCTCGTTTTTCATTATTTATTATTTTTTTAAATTTTCCCTAAAATCTCAATTTAGGAAATTTATGCCCCCTGTCTCATTACAACACTTTTCTTCTCAATACAATCCAGCTTATCACAAGATACAAAATCACTCCAACCAATGTCACAGCAGATAAAATATATGTCGCTTTCATAAGCATTGTCCCTGTATATTTTACAGTTACTTTTGTTGCAGTCTCTGGTACATTGATTGCTACAAACCCATTATCTGACTCAAATATTTCTATTTTTTCGGTTTGACCATCATGCTTAGCAACTTCCACTTCATATCCTAAATAATATATATATGGTAATTCTATTATAGTATCAGCTTCTACATTAGAAATATCAAATGTCATATTTGTACCGTCTTTTTGCTCATTTTCTATTGTAGCATTTCCGCTTAAGATATATACTCTATTTTCTCTATTCTTTATATAATCCAAATTATTGTATGCCTTACTTGGCAAATACTCAAATGTTGCACAACCAGCATGAACTCTTCCTGTATTTTCATTTACTTCAACTGCTGGCCATAGCTTATCTTCTGACCATTCTTTCTCATAATTCAAATTATTCTTATATGGTATAAGCAACAATACAATTAACAAGCTAAGTACCAATACATCTCTTAATCTAAAATTCTTTATTATTAGCGAATAGTTTATAGATGCTACAAAAGCAAAGAAGAACGATGAGAATTCTAATAATCTAAATGTAAATTGTATCATTTTTAGCACAGCTGGCATTTTCTCAAATGGAAAAATTCTAAGTGATAGTATTATGCATATAAATCCTGAAATAATTGAAAACCAATATATCTTCTTGTTTTCCTTTGGTACTTGCTTGTATGCAAGTAATGTAAGCACTAGTCCAATCAAAGTAACTAAGCCTATCTCAAACATAAAATTGCCTGATTTTGTATATATTAGGTCAATCAAATCAACTTTATTGCGTATAAGTTCTTCTGTTCTTTCCATTCTTCCTGGCATAAATACTTCATAGTCTGTAGCCATTTTATGCTCTAGCATTGGTAATAAATAAAAACTTGTAAAAAGCAAAATAAGTAATATATTTATGCCTAGCATTTTAAGTACTTGCTTGTCTTTTAGTTTTTTGATATTTATTATTAAATATATAAAGCAGAAAATTGCTGCATACATCGCCATTGTTATATGTGACAATATTAATCCTACCGCTCCTAATGTAAGCATTAAGCTCTTCTTGATACTTTTTTCTTCGCTATTAAATATATTATACATTCCATGAAATAGAATAGGAAGAAATATAAATGATGCAAGCTCAGCTATTGCTGTCCTCATGTACATGTCTGTTAATCTGTATGGTGCGAAAATGTATATGATACTTGCAAGTAAGCCTGCTGGTCTATTATTAGTAACTTTTTTAACAAATGAATACATCGCAATTCCAGAAAGAAAACTACATAACACCATAAATAGTTTTAACATTAGTTCAAATGAACTTGTAAAAATGCTAAAAATTAGCGGAATGTATGCAGTTAATGGACTATAAAATATATTCCATGAATAACCAAACCCATTGCAAAAATTAGACATGATAACAGGAGGGCATTCACCCTCTGTTATTGTTTGGTATGTTCCCATTAACCTTGCTATATGTTGTATTCCGTCATCGGCATATACATTTATATCTTTGCTTATTAATGGTATTGATATGAATAATGAAAAAATTAATATAATTATAAAATCAACTATTCTTTTCTTCATTTATACTTGTCCTCTTTATTTTATCAAACTTCTTCCTGTAAATTACTACATATACTATAAAAGCAATTAATGCTATTGGAGAAATAATATATGCTACTTTGTCTAAAGTCGTGGCTGTATACTTGACTGTAATTTTTCCTTCAGATACAGCATCTGGAATTGCCACCTTCAAGAATCCATAATCTGACTCTACTGTGTCAAGTATCTGTTCTTTGCTGTCAAAGGTAAGAGTTACTGTATATCCTGGATAGAATAAATATGGAAGTTCCAATTCAGTTCCTTTTTCTACATCTTTGATTTCCATTTCCAAATACAAAGCATCTTTTTTTTCATTTTCTATAGTAGCTTTTCCTGAAACCACTATCGTATTATCTTCTCTTGTTTGCAAATATTTGAATTGCTGTATTAGAGCTTTAGTTGGCATGTAATCTCTATTAACAGAAAAATAATGAAGTTCTGGGTCCTCTACTATATTTTGTTCATATTTTTCATCTGCATTTGGATCCTCTACTTTATATGCTGTAAGTTCTTTTGCCGTAAATCCCATCAAGATAATAAACACAAGTATGTAGGTTGTATTTCGTAGCCATTCCTTTTTTATATTTGTTATTAAATAATATACATTCATTGCGCATACTGGAGTGAAGAACAGCAACGCAAATCCAAGCATTCTCCATGGATATTGCAATGTGCACAAAAAATCTGGCATAATTTTCCATGGAAAAAAGCTTGTACACATTATAAGTGATATTGTTCCAAATACAATGCTGGTTATATAAAAATCTTTATGTTTCTTTTCTATATTTCTATAAGCTAGAACTCCAGAGAATAGCATTGCTAAAAATGGTATTCCTACAACAAAAGAAACTCCATTTTCTTCATTTTTATCTTTTAATAGTTGCCACAATTTAATTGTATTATCTGCTGCATAATCTCCACTTGTTTTTATTATTTCCGGAGTAAAAATCGCATATTGTGCTTGTGACTTAAACTCAAGCATTGGAAGTAAGAATAATGTTGCCATAGATAATATGAATACAACATTAATAATACATTTTATAATAATATCCTTTTTAAAAAACTCTTTAAAATTAAAAATAATGTATAGAGCACAGAAAATAGCTGTATATTCAGTTGATATAGTATGTGAAAGCAATAGTCCTGTTGCTCCTATAGCTATATAATAATGCCTTTTTTTATCTCCGTGAATTAAATTATATAAACCTTGAAACACAATTGGCATAAATACAAATGCAGTAAATTCACCAATTGCATACCTATTATATATGTCCTCTAGCTTGTATGGTAATGTCATATATATAATTGAAGAGAAAAAAGCGATACCTTTCTTTTTAGTAACTTCATTCATGAAATTATACATAAAAATTCCAGAAAGTACAGTAGTAAATGTTCCAAATAGTTTTAGGCCAGTAAAAAAAGAACCTGATATAAGTCCTAAAACATATGGCACATAGGCCACAATAGTAGGATAAAATGCTGTCATACTATATCCCCAGTCATTACAGAAATATGGGAATACTAAATAAGGAAAACTGCCTTTTTCTATTGCATTATCTAACCCCGCTAATCTAAGCATATGAAGCCAACCATCGTCTCCATGTCTCACTTGTACCCATAAAAATGGCACTGATATAAGCAAACCAACTATTATAATTATTGCATATTGTATACTTCTTTTGTTTTTTATTTTATCTATTATTTTTTTCATATGAATTATTCTCCTTTTGTTTCGATATGCTTTTATTATATTTTATCAAAAAAACTATTGTAATTGTACTATATATGATTTAATAAATCAATAAATCTGGATAATTTTTATGAAAGTTAGTTACTTGATAATAGTTTTAAATATGAAAAAAAGTAGCACCATATGCTACTAAATTCCATAACACTATTCAATTTTTTAGCTAGTTATTAATTTTCACTTTTAGCCACTACTTCTTTTCCATCATAGTATCCACATGCTGGACATACTGTATGTTGTCTTATTAACTCATGGCAGTGTGAACATTCAACTAAATTTTGATTTTCTAATTTCCATGTTGATCTTTTTAAATGTGTTCTTGCTTTTGACCATCTTCTTTTTGGTTGTGCCATAGTATATTCCCTCCCTTTGACTAATTATCTATCGTATAATTTTCTATACTCTCTTAATTGATACTATAAAATTATACTAATTTTTTATGATTTTGTCAATAGGTGTGTTCATTTTTTTACTCGTATGTGTCTAAGTGTTACAATTCTCAGCTTGCAAATTTATACTTATATAGCATAGCGCAAGAAACAACATTTTCTAAAAAGTACGAGAATATGGAATGGAATGTGATTTGAGTATAGAAATTCTAAGAAAATT
>CALXWQ010000048.1 GCA_944392435.1 uncultured Clostridia bacterium | reverse complement strand
CAGTAACACGATTTATTAAAAATTTATTAAAAGTCTTTATTTTTTAAATAATATATTATATAATTAATTCGTAATTTTTATCTGATTATATAAATATTATTTGGCAAAGTTTTATACACTTTGTAGCATGAACATAGTTTGTTTATGCATAAAATATAATATGTTTATAATCAAAGGAGGACTATTATATGGCAAAAGAAGATGACAAAACTAAAATGTATAAAATAAAGACACCAGAAAATACAGCTAAGAGTCAAGATAAGAGTAAAAGCAAAGATGACACAAAAAAGGTAAAAAAGGGAAATACAAAAAGCAAGAAAGAGAAAAAGACAAAGAAGCATCCTAAGCTTAGAAAATTCATAAAAATCTTTATTATATTATGTATATTGCTGTGTTTAGTAGCAGCAGGGGTTTTCGCAGCTATATTTTTTGGCGACACATGGGAAATGACAGAAGAAGACTTAGTAATAAAAATGCAAAACTCAATAACATATGATAAAGATGGAAAACAATTACACGAAATAACGGGAAATGAGAACAGAAAAATTATTCCACTATCTGAAATGGGAGAATATATTCCTAAGGCTTATGTGGCAATAGAAGATGAAAGATTTTATAAACATAGTGGTATAGATTTATACAGAACTGCAGGAGCGATATTTACATATATAACTCATGGAGGAAATTCGTCATTTGGTGGTAGTACGATAACTCAACAGTTAGTAAAGAACTTAAAAGATGATGACGATGATAGTATATCAAGAAAAATAAGAGAATGGTCTCGTGCGTATAAAGTAGAAAAAATGCTTTCAAAGAGTCAAATCTTGGAGTTATACTTAAATGAAATATTTATGGGGGGAACTGTATATGGAGTAGAAAGTGGCTCTAAATATTATTTTAGCAAATCGGCAAAAGATCTAAGCTTGGCTGAGTCAGCTTTCTTAGCAGGAATTAATGATTCACCTAACTACTATAATCCTTTTGGAGAAGAAGACAAAACAGATATAATAAAAGATAAAACTAAATTGGTTTTAAGAAAAATGCTTGAAGTAAAAGATGAAAATGGAGTGCCTTTTATTACACAAGAAGAATATGATACAGCAGTAGCAGAGGTAGATAACGGATTAGAGTTTAAAGAAGGAAACTTTACAGCAAGATCAGACTTGTCTTTCTTAGAGGTTGAAGCAATAAATCAAGTTGTAAAGGATTTGATGGAAAAGTATGATATAGATAAAAAAGCGGCAGAAGACAGAGTGTATAACAACGGATATAGGATATTTACAACACAAGATTCTGACATACAAGACAGAATGGAAGAAGAATATTTAAAAGATAAGTATATAAAGAAAGCAACTACAAAAGAAGGTAAAAAGAATAATAGACATTCACAGTCAGGTATGGTAATAATGGACCACAGTAATGGTCAAGTTGTAGGTTGTGTAGGTGGTTTGGGAGAAGATTCACCAACTTATGGACTAAATAGAGCAACATCAAGTGATGGAAGGCAGACAGGTTCTTCAATAAAACCATTAGTTGCAGTAGCACCTGCATTAGAAGATAATGTTATAACAGCTTCAACAGTATATGATGACTCAAAGACTGATTTTGGAGCAGATTATACACCAGGTAATTCAGGAGAGGTATATAGAGGATTAATAACTGTACGTAAAGCTATAGAAGTTTCATCAAATGTAGTAAACATAAAAATTCTTAGAGATGTAGGTATAGACAGAGGAATAGAATTTTTAAATGAAATAGGAATGACACAAATAAACTCATCAGATGATGGAAATTTGGCTTTAGCACTTGGAGGAACATATAATGGAATTTCTCCTTTGCAAATGGCAGCTGGCTATTCAATGATTGCAAATGGAGGAGAATACATAGAACCAACTTTCTATACAAAAGTAGAAGATGCAAATGGAAATGTAATTCTAGAGCCAACACAAGAGACAAAGAGAGTTATGTCAGAGGGAAATGCATACATATTGTCTAGCATATTGGAATCACCAGTTACAGGTTCAAATGGAACGGCATATTTATGTGATATCTCTGGAATGGATGTCGCAGCTAAGACTGGTACTACAAATTCTTTAAAAGATAGATGGCTATGTGGATTTACTCCATATTATGCAGCAGCAACATGGTTTGGATATGACGATCCGGAAACAATACAAGGATTTGGAATGAGCAATCCGGCAATGAATATTTGGGCGGCAATAATGTCAGACATACATGAAGATTTAGATTCGGCAAGCTTTGATAAGCCAGACAATATAGTTACTGAGAAAATATGCTTAGACTCAGGTAAAAAAGCTACTAAGAGTTGCACTAGAACATATACAGAAGAATTTGTAAAGGGTACTGAACCAGAAAATTGTGATGGACATAAAACGGTTGAAATATGTGCTGAAACTGGAAAATTAGCAACGGAATATTGCCCAGAAACCAAGAAAAAATCGTACCTATCAACACCAGAAAAAGAAATTAATGCACCATGGAAAACTAATGTTGGTAATAAATATCAAGAAATAAAAGAAACTTGTGACAAGCACACAAAGGCAACAATGGGTGTAGCAGTGCAAAATGTAATCGGACTAACACTTACTCAAGCTCAAACAAAGCTCAGTGGATTAACTGTTAAAATTGTTTATGCTACAGATAGCACTAAAGCAGATGGAATTGTTTTAGCGCAAAGTGTCGAAGCAGGCAAGCAATTAGTAAAGGGTGATGAAATTACATTAACAGTTAATAAAATAGAAGAGCCAGAGCCAGAAGAGCCTACCCCACCAGCTACAAATACAGTTACAGATCCAACTACACCTATAACTCCAGAAGAGCCAACAACACCAGTTACAAATACAACTGTAACTCATAATGGTTCTGCTAAAGGAAAGCAAAATACAAATTAACTAAAAAGATATTAATTAAAAGTTATACATTAAAACTGTACAGAAAAAAAATAGATATCTTAGTGTGAAGAAAATTTTCACACTAAGATGTTTAAAGACTTAATAGAATTACAAAGAAATTAACAGAAAAATAATGTAGGAGTAAGTTATACTAAAATAAATCATACAAAATAAGTTATATTATATTTAGGTAATGTAAAATTACATTAAATTTAATTTGAAAGGAATAGAATTTCATGTCAATAAAATTATATAATACCTTAACAAGAACAAAAGAAGATTTTGTACCTTTAGATAAAAATGCAGTTAGGATTTATTCATGTGGACCAACAGTATATAGTTATGCTCACATAGGAAATTTCAGAACATATATCTTTATGGATAATTTAAGAAGAATGCTAGAATACAATGGATATAAGTTAAAACATGTAATGAATATAACAGATGTAGGTCATTTGGAATCTGATGCCGATGAGGGCGAAGATAAGATGGAAAAGGCGGCAAAAAAAGAAAATAAAAGTCCATATGAAATTGCAGAATTCTATACAAAGGCATTTTTTGAAGATATGGAAAAATTAAAAATAGAAAGACCAGAAATAATTGCAAAGGCAACTGATCATATTAATGATATGCTTGAGTTTGCCAAAAAAATAGTAGAAAATGGATATGGATATGAAACAAGTACTGCAATATATTTTGATGTATCTAAATTAGATAAATATCCGATTCTTTCAAATAGAAATGTAGATGAACAAATAGCTGGAGCAAGAGTTGATGTTGATCCAGAAAAACGAAATCCATATGATTTTGCAATTTGGATTAAAGCACCAGCAAATCATATTATGAAATGGGAGAGTCCATGGGGACTTTCATATCCAGGCTGGCATTTAGAATGTTCTGCTATGAGCAGGAAGTATTTAGGAGAAGAGTTTGACATACATACTGGAGGTGTTGACCATATTCCTACACATCATGAAAATGAGATAGCACAAAGTAAAGGAGCTTTTGGAAAAATACCTGCAAAAGTATGGATGCATGTAGAATTTTTACAAGTTGATGGTGGAAAAATGTCTAAAAGTCTTGAAAATGTGTATACTATATCACAGCTACAAGAAAAAGGAATAGAGCCATTAGCATTTAAACTTTTCTGCTATACTGCGCACTATAGAACAAAACTAAACTTTACATTTGATGGTGCAAGTTCATCTCAAAAAGCTTTAAATAGATTAAGAGAAAGTTACATAAAACATAGAAATGGAAACGAAGCAATTTCTGCTGAGAAAATTAATGCCTACAAGGAGAAGTTTTTAGATGCAATTAATGATGACTTAAATATTCCACTTGCTATGAGTATAATATGGGAAATAGCAAGAAATGAAAAGAAATCTAAAAAATTAGCAGATTTGTTAGATGATTTTGATAAAGTATTAGCATTAGATTTATGTAATTCAGAAAAGTATATTAAAGAGCAAGAAAACATAGATATTCCTGAAGAGGTTTTAGAACTTGTTAAAAAAAGAAAAAAAGCAAGAGAAGAAAAAGATTGGGATTTGTCAGATGAGTTAAGAGACAAGATAAAAGAAAAGGGATATGTAGTAAAAGACACAAAGGAAGGAATGGCAATAGAAAAAATGTAGGCGGAAGGAGCTTAAAAAGTGAAGGAAGAAAAATTGTCGTTTTTTAAGAAAATAAAAATGAGCATTTTTGACTTTGATGCTTATCAAGAACTAGCAGCAGAGAAGATAAGTAGAACAATAGGATATATTGTTTTACTTATGCTTATATTTGGCATAATAGTTGGAGCAATTTATGTATTAAAATTTGTTCAAGGAGTTAATAGTACAAAAGAATATATAGAAAATGAGATATCTGAAATTAGTTACGATAATTACCAGCTTACAGTAGTACCAAATAGTGGAGAGGAAATTATAAGATTAGAACCTGAAAATACAGGAATAAAAATTATTATAAATGCACAAACTAATGATGAAGAAAAGATAAATGATAGTATTAATGAAATAAATAATACAGCAAATGGAATATTAATTTTAAAAGATAAAATAATATTAAAAAGTGAAATCTATACAAAAACATTGCAGTATTCATATAAAACTATTTCTGAAACATACAATATAAATAAAATTGACAAAGCAGAAGTATTAAATATTTTATCTGGAAATGAAATAAAAATATTCATAGCAATGCTATTTGCTGGAATTGTTATATACATTTTTATAGTCTACTTATCAAATATGCTAGTGGACATGCTATTGCTTTCAATTTTGACTTATATTGTAACAAGAATAGCAGGATTAAGGTTAAGACATAGTGCAGTATATAATATAGCCACATATTCATTGACATTACCAATTATTTTAAATATTATATATTTTGTTGTAAATGCATTTACTGGATTTATTATACAATATTTCCAACTAATGTATACAGCACTTGCATCAATATACATAGTAACATCAATATTAATCATCAAATCAGATATAATGAAAAAGCAAATAGAATTAAATAGAATTATAGAAGAGCAAGAAAGAGTAAGACAAGAGCTAAAGAGAAAAGAAGAAGAGGAAAAAGAACAGGCTGAACAAGAAAGAAGAAGAGAACAAGAAAAGAAAGAAAAAAAGGAAAAGGAGAAAAAAGAAAGAGAAGAGAAGAAAGAAGGAAAAGGAAATTTAGGCAATGAGCCTGAGGGGGATAATGCGTAAATAAAATAGAAAGGAATAGTTAAATGGAAGAGAAGCAAAGAAATAATGAAAAGAATAATAAAAAGCAAATTATTTTAATAGCGGTTTTAGTGATTTTGATGATTGCTTTGGCTGTTATAATATATTTTGCAACTTCAAATTCGGATGAGGCTGATGAAAAGAAAATTTCATATACAGAATTAATTGATGAAATCAATGCAGGAAATGTTGAAAAAATAGAGATGACTGTTGGAAGTACTTCAATAAAGGTTAAATTAAAAAATGCCCAAGAAGAAAAGTCTGGAATTGTGCCAAGTACACAAGCATTTATGGAACTTATTCAACAAAAATATGAAGAAGGTAATGAGTTTGAACTTATACAAAATCCAACAAATGTATTAGTATCTATTTCTACTACACTATTTTCATTACTACCAACATTACTTTTAGTAGCACTTATTATTCTATTCTTTAAAATGCAAGGACTAGGAGATAAAGGCAAAGTATATGATAGTGAAACTACAAAATCTAAAATTACATTTGATGATGTGGCTGGATTGGAAGAAGAAAAACATGAAATGATAGAAATAGTAGATTTTTTGAAAAATCCAGAAAGATTTAATCAAATGGGAGCAAAAATTCCAAGAGGCGTTCTTCTTTGTGGACAACCTGGTACAGGAAAAACATTAATTGCAAAAGCAATAGCAGGAGAGGCAAAAGTTCCATTTATATCAATGAGTGGATCAGAATTTATTGAAATGTTTGCAGGACTTGGAGCATCAAGAGTAAGAAAATTATTTGAAAAAGCTAAAAAAGTATCTCCATGTATAGTTTTCATAGATGAGATAGATGCAATAGGTTCAAGGAGAAATAGCAATGGTGGGGCTGAATCTGAGAATAATCAAACATTAAATCAATTATTGGTTGAAATGGATGGATTTGATACAGAGGAAACAGTAATAGTTTTAGCTGCAACAAATAGACCAGAAATGCTAGATAAGGCATTATTAAGACCTGGAAGATTTGATAGAAGAATAACAATAGGACTTCCAGACATGAGAGGAAGAGAGGCAATACTAAAAATACATGCAAAGGATAAGAAATTTGCAGATGATGTGGATTTGAAGAGTATTGCAGAGGATACAGCAACATTTACTGGAGCAGATTTGGCAAATATCTTAAATGAAGCTGCAATAATTGCAACAATAAATGAACATGAGGCAATTACAAATAAAGATATAGAAGATGCTGTAAAGAAAGTTACAGTAGGACTAGAAAAACAAAGTAGAGTAATATCAGAAAAAGACAAGAAACTTACAGCATATCATGAAGCGGGACATGCCATAGTAAGTAGCCAGCTTGAAACACAAAAAGGAGTAAAAGAAGTATCAATTATACCAAGAGGAGTGGCTGGTGGATATACAATGTATAAATCAGATGAAGATAAATACTATATTTCAAAAACAGAAATGCAAGAAAAACTTGTAGCACTACTTGGAGGAAGAGCAGCAGAAAAAATAGTATTAAACGACATATCAACAGGTGCAAGCAATGACATAGAAGTAGCAACAGATATAGCAAAAAACATGATAACAAAATATGGAATGAGTGAAACATTAGGACCAATTTCAATAAACACAGACAACGACCCATATGAATTGCAATTGCTTGGAGAAAAATTTGGAGATGCAATAGGAGCAGAAGTAAAAATATTACTTGATAATGCATATACCACAGCACAAAAACTAATTATAGAAAA
>CALXWQ010000047.1 GCA_944392435.1 uncultured Clostridia bacterium | reverse complement strand
AATTTCGTTTAAATTGCTGTTACTTGTAAATTGCTGTTATTATAAATCTTTTTGTTTTTTGCTTTTTTATCTATGCAATATTTATGTTTTAAATCTCGTCCAAAGTGCTTAGGGTTGAGGTCAAACTGATAGCCTAAAATAATTCGCGGTGAAAATAAAATACCAGTATTATTGCTAAAATACAATTTTTATGCTAATATATAATTAGTATTTTAAAAATGGAGGAAAACAAATGGAAAATGAAGATTTTAGAGAGAGTTTAAAAGTTGAACCCACTTTATTAGTTCCCGACCAGATTACAGATAGAGAAAAATTAGTTAGTTATAATAAATTTACAATAGACCAGCAAGAACCTTTCATACTATTTATCAATTATTTAAACAAAGCTGTTAATGAATTAAGAGCTGAAGAAGAAGTATCAGATATTTTGCAAATACGTGCTAGAATAAAGTCGCCAATTAGTGCTTTTAAAAATGATAGTAAAGGAAAAACTTTAGATGATATATTTGGAATTGAATTTATTTGTGCCAGTGAAAAAGAAATTGAACTAGTTAAAGCAAAAATGGATCGCTTAGCAAAATCTTTAGAAGAAAAGCAAATAAGTAAAGACAATGGATATGAAGCAACTCATTGTCTATATTCTTTAAAAGACGAGACTATTAGCAAATTAAATCGACCTTCAAAAAAGAAATACAATAAAAACCTATTTCCTATTGTCGAAGTTCATTATGAAACCGCTGCAGTATATTATGAAGCAAATTTTGGTAAAGCAAGGCATGATCAATATAAAAATACCGATATGGATAAAATCAGTAAATTATATGAGGCAGGGCAATTAATAATTGGCACAAATTTACCAATTATGTGGGTATCAGATCCTGATAATGATAATATGAGAGAACTTTCTACCAAAGAAGTAATAAAAAAACTATACCCTGCATTAAAGCTAAATACACATGAAAAAGTAAAATAGTAAAATTTTTTAGTATTATGTGAAATCTAACGATTTGGTTTATACATAGTAGAAGTGAACTTTTACCCATTCACACATCGAAAAACCCCATACGAATTGTATGGGGTAGTTTTTCTTTATTTATTATTCAGCTGATTTTGTTTCAGCATCAGCTTCAGGAGCATCATAAGCTTCTAAAATAGCTTTTTGGATTTTTTCTCTTGTCTCTGGATTAATTGGATGAGCTATATCCTTGAATTCTCCGTTTGGAGTCTTTCTGCTTGGCATAGCAATAAATAATCCATCTTGACTTTCGATAACTTTTATGTCGTGTACAACGAACTCATTATCGAATGTTACAGAAGCAACAGCTTTCATTCTGTTCTCTGAATTTACTTTTCTTAAACGTACATCTGTTATTTGCATTTTGTGCACCGCCTTCCGAGTTTTTTAAAATTTTGTACATTGTCTTTTGTGACTTTTCTATGTACACTAATAATATTCTTCAAAAATTTCTTTTTTCCTTCTTTATTTTTTCATTTTTCTACATTTTTTTCTATAGTTATTATATTTCGCATTTAATAAGGTATTTATCTTTTTATTTAATCTAAGAAATTAAACCCACTAGCCAGTAGATACAATTCACGGCTTACTAATTAATATTTATAAATATAAATTAATTGACAAGCCATGAATTGTAATTACTGTTTAAAGCTTTAAATAGTAACCCATGAGCTACTTTTTTCATATATTATATTGAAAATATTGCAAAAAAAGTATATAATAGTGTTGATTTACGCATTATATAGATAGGAGTGTGCTTATAAATGGCAAATATAGATGAATTAAAACAATATAAACATATACACTTAATAGGAATCGGTGGAGTTAGTATGAGTGGAATCGCTGAGATTTTACATTCTTGGGGATTTATTGTTACTGGTTCTGATAGATCACAATCTGAAAATACTGAAAAGTTAATTAAGAATCATATTCCAGTTACTATTGGTCATGATTTAGAAAACTTAGAAAAGTCAAATTTAGTAGTATATAGTGCTGCTGTTCCAAAAGATGATATTGAATTAGTAAGAGCCAGAGAATTAAATATTCCAATTATTGAAAGAGGTACTTTTTTAGGAATTTTAACTAAAGCTTTTAAAAATACAATTTGCGTATCTGGAACTCATGGAAAAACAACTACTACATCTATGATTTCTTTGTGCTTTTTGGAGGCATACAAAGATCCTTCTATTCAGGTTGGAGCATACTTAAAACAATTAGATGGAAATTACAGAGTTGGTAATAGTGAATATTTCATTATTGAAGCCTGTGAATATGTAGAAAGTTATTTAAAATTATTTCCAAGAACTGAAGTTATATTAAATATAGATAATGATCATTTAGATTATTTTGGAACTTTAGAAAATATAATAAAGTCTTTTGGAAATTATGTAAAACTAATACCAGAGAACGGCTTACTTGTAACAAACTGGGATGACCCAAACTGTAGGCTAATTACTAGAAATACTTTAGCCAAAGTTGTTACATACGGTATAAAAAGCGAAAATGCCAACTTTGTTGCAAGAAACATAGTATTTAACAATAATGGCTTCCCTACTTTTGATGCTTATTATAATAATAATTTTTATAAAACAATTTCTCTTTCTGTACCAGGTGTTCATAATGTACTTAATGCGTTAGCATGTATTGCAGTATGTCATGAATATGGTCTAGAGAAAGAAGATATAAAAAATGCCTTACAAAAATATACTGGGGCTCATAGAAGATTTGAGTACAAAGGTTGCTTTAACGATGTAAATGTGTATGATGATTACGGACATCACCCAACAGAAATTTTGGCTACAGCAAATGCATTAAAGCAAAAACAATACAATCAATCATGGGTTATTTTCCAACCACATACATATAGCAGAACTAAAACTTTATTAGATGATTTTGCAAAAGTTTTAACTAACTTCGACAATATAATTGTTACAGACATTTATGCTGCCAGGGAAAATAACACTTACAATATAACTGCAAAAGATTTAGTTAAAAAAATAAAAGAATTAGGATATGATGCAACCTATATTTCAGATTTTGATGAGATTGTAAAATATGTAAAGGGGCATGCAAAGCCAAATGATATTGTCCTTACATTAGGTGCTGGAACAGTTACAAATATTGGTTCAATGTTAGTTGAAAAGAATGTTTATTAATATTTTTAAGAAACATTTAAGATATTTTTACTATATATATGATATAATATTTTTGAGAGGAGAAATAATCCAATAATATCTGGATTATATGTGGTAAAAATGAAAATAGTAAGAAATGTATTATTAATAGTTTTAGCAATAATCATAATAACTGCAATTATTGTTTATGCAATGGGAGATAATTTATATCAAAAAACTTTGGGTGATTCCACATTAGAAGAAGTAATTGATGAGATCAGGTCAGATTCCAATTATATAAAATATGATGAATTACCACAAAACTATATAAATGCAGTAATAGCTGTTGAAGACCACAGATTTAGGGACCATGGTGCAATAGATTTAATTGCAATTGCAAGAGCAATATATGTAAATGTTACCAATTTTGACCTTAGAGAAGGAGGTAGCACTATAACCCAACAAGTTGCAAAAAATATATTCTATATTAATGAAGAAGACCATGTTGTTGCAAGGAAATCTGCTGAAATACAAACTGCTTTTGACTTAGAAAACATATATTCTAAAGATGACATCGTAGAATTGTATGCAAATACAATTTATTTTGGAGATGGATATTACGGTATTGAAGAAGCTTGCCTAGGTTATTTGGGCAAAAGTGCAACAGAAATGGATCTAGCTGACTGTACAATGATGGCAGGAATTCCAAACGCACCAAGTGTTTATGCTCCAACAGTAAACCCAGACTTAACTCGAAGTAGACAAGAAAAAGTAATTTCAGACATGGTAGAATATGGATATTTAGCTCAGTCTGATGCAGATGAACTTGTAGATAGTTTAGATACATATTATGAGAATTTTTCGTTTTAGGGACAGTTTCTTCATCATATTATTCTGGTTGGAAAAGGATTAAATTTTGACTAGGAAAACGAGTTTAAAATTTATGAGGCGTACTCAGTGTACGTTGAATAAATTTTAAATGAAGTTTGACAACGTCAAAATTGTAATTCTTTTTCGACCGCTCACACAAACTCTTCCCACACCAAATTTGCTAAATCAATTCCCTTATTAGTAAGTTTAATTACGTCTCCATCTATCTCTAGCAATTCTTCATTTACCAACTTTTCTAATTCTTTTTTATATAAATAGATTGGATTTTCACCAAACTTATTTTTAAAATCTTGTATATGTATTCCCTGTATTTTTCTTAATCCAAGCATCATAAATTCTTTCATTTTGCTTTCCTTATTTTGTTTTTCATGGAATACAAAATTATCTATCTCATTGCCATTCTCATAATTTCTAATATAATCCTCTATACTATCTATGTTAGAATACCTTACATTATTGGTATATGAGTGAGCAGATGAACCAATTCCTATATATTCTTCTTGATTCCAACACGATAAATTATGTTTAGACTCAAAGCCAGGCTTTGCAAAATTGGATATTTCATAATGTGTATATCCTGCTTTTTCTAATTTTCTTTTTGTCTCCCAATACATTGCTCTTTCTAACTCATCACTTGGCAAAGCAATTTCTTGTTTTTCTAGCTTCTCGCAAAAAGGTGTGCCATTTTCTATAATTAGTGAATACACCGAAATATGCTCTGGTTCTAAATTTACTACTTCAGTTATGCTCTCTTGTAAATCATTTAAACTCTGATTAGGTAGACCTAACATTAAATCAACATTTATATTTTTAAATCCTACCTTTCTTGCCAAATTATATGTATACAAAAATTCTTCATAAGAATGAACTCTACCTAGCTTACTTAAAATTTCATTATGAGTAGATTGTAGACCAATACTAATTCTATTTATTCCACTGTTCAAATATGTTTCAAGCTTTTTCTTACTAACTGTTCCTGGGTTAACTTCAATAGTTATCTCTGCATTACTGTCAATAATATAACATTCTTTTACTATTTCCATAATTTTTTCAATATATTTGCTATCTATAAAAGAAGGTGTACCACCACCAATATAAATAGATTTAACCACTATTAAATCATCCAAATTATTCTCATAGTCTACTCTGTTTCCTTCTCCTACTCCTTTAAGTTCAAACTCAACCCATTTCATATAAGTCTCTATCAAATTCTCTTTCCCAGCATATGAATTAAAATCACAGTACTGACATTTTTGTTTGCAAAATGGTATATGTATGTATAATCCTACATTTTTAGTGTTCATCTACTATTCCTCATTTCATTTTTTTCATATCTTATTGTTGTTGAATAATATTTTTTAAATTCAACTTAAGAAATTTCAAAAACATCTTACTTATAGAATTTTATTTTCATTGGTTAAGTTTTGTCCCAAATTTCACATAAATGGAATCTAGAATCCTTTTTCATTATTTCACTGTGCTAAATTAATTAATATTTTTAGCCTATAATTCACTCCTGATTTTCCAATTGGTTTTTTTAACATTTGACCTAGTTCTGTAAGTGATGCTTCTGGATTTTTTATCCTTAAATTTGCTATTTCTTTCAAGTTATCTGGTAAATTGTTGAATTTGCCTATTTCCTTTAGTTTCTCAATTGCCTCAATCTGCTTTACTGCTGCATTAACAGTTTTAGACAAATTTGCAGTCTCACAATTCACAATTCTGTTAACATTATTTCTCATATCTCTATATACTCTGATTTCCTCAAATTTTATTACTGATGAGCTAGCTTCTATAAATGCTAAAAATTTTGAAATTTCCTCTCCATCCTTTGAATATATAGAGCATTTTCTTGTTGTTACTTCATTAACCTCTTTTTCTCTCATTTCCGTTAATTTGTTTTTAGTCTTACGTGTAGAATTATTTAAAACTTTAAAATTGATATCATACTTTTGCAAAATTTCTATCATCACATCTGCTACGTTTCTATCTTTCAGTGTTACTTCAATATGATACTTATTTTTTGGGTTATTTATAGATCCACTTCCTAAAAACGCACCTCTTACAAATGCTTTCTCTATATTTTCGATATTTTCAATTTTATATTCACTGTATATTTTTTTTAAACTCTCAGTTTCTTTCTTTGGAACTGTTATGCTAAAATTTTTTCCTACAATATCAATATCATATTTAGTTATATTTATATTATTTAAAAGTTTGCTAAATCTATTTATGTTATACTCACTCTCTGTAGTAAACTTAATACTTCCATTCTCCTCTGATGTATTATTAGAATTTAAGTATCCATACATTTCTGCTTTTACACATTCTTTATTTGCCAAATTGCTCAATTTGCTTAATTCTTCTTTTACATCTGTTGAAAAAGACATTTCCCTTTCACCTCTTTCACATATTACAACTTTGTGCTATATTTTGAGCAATAACATCATCATAACCCAATGTTAAGCAAGCCCTTCGTCACAAAACTGTACTTCAATCACTCTATCATTTCCTGATAAATCTTTCAAACATCTTATATTACTATATTCTTCAAATATTTTGCTTACACTTTCTTTTTGGTTATATCCTATTTCTAACAAAATAAATCCATTTTCTTGTAAATAATTTTTTCCCTCTTTTGCAATCAATCTGTAAAAGTCAAGTCCATCTACTCCTCCATCTAGTGCTATGTGTGGCTCATTTTGAACTTCTTTTGAAAGATTTGGTATAACTCCTCGTTCAATGTATGGAGGATTTGAAACAATTATATCAAATTTTTGATTTATATTTTCAAACATATCAGATTTTATAAATCTAATATTTGCGTTTTTACTATTTGCAAAAGCATTTTTCTTTGCTATTTTTAAAGCCAATTCACTTATGTCCGAAGCATAAAGTTCTACATTATTTATATTGTTTTTTTCTATTTGATTCTCTATCGCAACAGCAATTGCACCACTACCAGTACACAAGTCAAGTATTTTTATCTTCTCATCATTTCTCTTTACTCTCTTTTCATGTGCACAGATATTATTTTTTTTTGTTTTTTCACTTTGATTATAGCACTTGTATAGATTTTCTTCCAAACCTAGAATACACCTTATTTTCTTTATAGTCTCTTCCACCAACAATTCAGTATCAGGTTGAGGAATTAACACATTTTCATCCACATAAAAATCAAGCCCCATAAAGCTTTGATTGTTTGTAATATATTGAATTGGTTTACCATTAACTATTTCTTTAACATATGACAAATATTCTTCTATTCTATTTTCATTAACCATATTTTCACAATTTATTATAACTTCTGTTCTATCCATTTTAAGAACAAATTGTAAAAGAATATTTGCTTTAATAACCGCATCATCTATGTTATTTTTAAATAATTCTTCTACTCCTACTTTCTTCAATTCTTGTATGTTCAATTCTATACTTCCTTTTTATCTAAATATTTATTGTTTTCAAATATATTTCCGTATAACACATATTTTTCTTACTCTCGAATGCATGTCCAAAAATTAAAAAATAAAAATCCCCCACATTAGCCGTAAGATGAATGAAATTTTAAGAGCCTGCTTTCACAGGTGGGTGTCTTGTTGAATGCTCCTGGG
>CALXWQ010000046.1 GCA_944392435.1 uncultured Clostridia bacterium | reverse complement strand
ACTCCAGAATATGGTGGAGGAGAAATATGGTTTGATGATGTATTAGTTAGGAAAGATGGTGTTTTTGTTTTAGATGAGTTGAAGCCATTAAATCCGGAAAATTTAATATAAAACATAGGCAATAAGCAATAGCAAAAGGAGGGCAAATGACGGTTGTAGGATATTGTAGATTGTCTAGAGACGAAGATAAAATTCTTAGATTCGAAGTAACATTACATATAAATGATTCATAAAATATATAAACAAAATGAAGATTTATGGACTAACTTGGTTCGAAAGGAGTTATATTTTATGGATTATGAAATAATGATGAATGGAAATGTTAGAATAGGGCAGAGAGCACCAGATTTTAAAGCTACTACTACGATGGGGAACATATCGTTAAATGACTACAAAGGAAAATGGGTAGTATTATTTTCGCATCCAGGAGATTTTACCCCCGTAAAGTCTTACAATTTGGGGAAATATGAAAACGCTTGATATTGCTGAGGTTTTTCAGTATAAAAAAATAGTCAAATTTTAAAAATGTTATATTATACAATACATTTCCAAATGTAGAATAAAAATGGCTTAGAAAGCGAATGTGAGGCAATCGCTTACCTTTTATACCTATTAACAAAAATGTTAAAGATATAATAAATAATAATAAAATATATAATAAAGATAACTGCAGATTAAAAAATGGCAGAGATTATAGCAATTTCGATTGGACAAGCTCGTATGTAAATAATTTTTATTAAAAGACTTGCATAAAAATTATGTTGCTCCGCTATAGAATGAAAAAATGATAAATTTAATTGTGACAATAGAAAGAGTATTGGAGAGACCAATTTTATAACAAAAAAGCTTTTCTCTTAAAATAAAAAGAGAAAAGCTTTTTTCACGTTATAACTGAAATTTATCAGCTAGTTCAACTTTTAGAGTTGTAGGTAACGACTCAAATTTTCCACGAAGTCGTTTTGCATAATCTGCATAGAAAAATGCAATATCCAATTTAGAAACATTACTTAGTTTAGAAAAATTTTCTATAGCATATTTATACGCCTCAACAAAGTCCAACGCTCTAGCACGTTCAGCATCTAAAGATCGTATATTGGTTAAACTATTTAAATTGTTACATGTATAATTGTAACCAACATAGTCTATAGTTACAACTTTATTAGATGAAGCAATTAAAACTGGGATAAGAGCCACATCTTCGTAACACCTTAAATTAACTGTAAATAAAACATTAGAGAAAACAGTTTTCTTAAATGCAAATAACCAATATACTGCATACTTTTTTCCTGTAATAGACCATTGCTTTAGAAAATCCATACCTGTTGAAATAGTGTTTAAATTACCATTAAAATTATATCTTTGATGATTTTTGTGTTTATCATCATTGACAAGATTTGCTTGATATCTAATAATGTCAGGGAAACTTTGTTTTTTGATTGTAGAATCAAGTTCTTGAAGTAAATCTTTGTTGATGGTGTCATCAGAATCTACAAAGATTAAATAATTACCTGTGGCGAGTGTTATACCCCTTCTACGAGAATAAGATACACCTGCATTGGAAAAATGGTATACTTTAACGCAAGAATACTTAGACGAATAATCATCCAAAATCGTAGAAGTACCATCAGTAGAGCCATCATCAATAATAATAATTTCAAAATCATTATAAGTTTGTGCTAAAATACTGTCTATACATTTCCGTATAGAATTTTTGGAATTAAAACAAGGAACAATCACAGAGAACATCATAAAAATTACCTCCTAAACGTGTAAAACTCAAAGAAGAGTTTTATAAATACTATTAAATATGTTACATATTAAAATTATACATTCAAAAATGAAAAAGTTCAAGAGAATCATTGAAAAAATAATAACTCTATGGTATAAATAATTAAAAAAATGAAAAAATGGAGATAAATATATGAATTATGAAGAAATAATAAATAAAATGTCACTAGAAGAAAAAGCTCAGTTATGCGTAGGAGTAGATTACTGGAGCAGTAAAGAGTTTGAAAAGTATGGTATTCCTAAAATTAAAATGTCAGATGGCCCACATGGGCTAAGAGTACAAAAAGAAAAAGCAGATAATCTAGGAATCAATGAAAGTGAAATATCTATTTGTTTTCCTACTAGTTCGACATTAGCTAATAGTTGGAACAGAGAGATGGCTTATCAACTAGGAAAAGCATTAGGGCAAGAAGCAAAAACAGAAGGAATTAATATAGTATTAGGACCAGCTATTAATATAAAGAGGACACCACTATGTGGAAGAAACTTTGAATATTTTTCAGAAGATCCATATTTAACTGGAATTTTAGGAAGTGAATATGTAAAAGGACTACAAGAACAAAATGTAGGTGCTTGTGTAAAACACTTTGCAGTAAACAATCAAGAAAATAGAAGAAGAACAATTGATGTAGTTATAGACGAAAGAAATTTAAGAGAAATATATTTAAAAGCATTTGAAATGATTATAGAAAAGTCAAAGCCATGGTCTATTATGAGTGCATATAATAAAGTGAATGAAGAATATTGTAGTGAGAATACACACTTATTAGAAGAAATATTAAGGAAAGAATGGAAATACAAAGGAATTGTTATTTCAGACTGGGGAGCAGAAAATAATAGAGTAAAAGGAATAGAAAATGATCACGAGCTTGAAATGCCCGGTGGAAGAGGGAATGGTGTAGAAGAAACAATAGAGGCTGTCAAAACTGGAAGAATTTCTGAAAGAAAATTAAACAATATTGTAGATAGAATTATAAATATAGCTATGAGAGGGAAAAAAGATAATAATAGTGAGAAATATGATAAAGAAGAACATCATAGAATTGCAGAAAAAATTGCTGAAGAGTCAATTGTTTTATTAAAGAATGAGGAACATATATTACCTATCTATAATAAAAAAATTGCATTAATAGGTGATATGGCTAAATATCCAAGATATCAAGGTGCCGGAAGTTCAACAATAAATCCATATAAAATAGAAAATGCTTATGATAATTTCAAAGAGAATAATTTAATATTTGATTATGCAAAAGGATATGAAAGAATTGAATCAGAAAATGATGAGGGACTTATTAAAGAAGCAATAAATGTAGCTAAGAAAAATGAGATTGTAGTTTTATTTATAGGATTGACAGAAAACTTTGAATCTGAAGGAGTTGATAGAGAGAATCTTAATATTCCTGAAAATCAAATTAAGTTAATTGAGGAAATATATAAAGTGAATAAAAACATCGTAGTAGTTTTATCAAATGGTGCTCCGATTGTTATGCCATGGAAAGACAAAGTAAAAGCAATAATAACAGGATATCTTGGAGGAGAAGCTGGAGCTAGGGCAATGATAAATTGTATACTAGGAAAGGTAAACCCAAGTGGAAAACTAGCTGAGACATATCCAGTGAGAATAGAAGATACACCATGTTATAAAAATTATCCTGGAACTGAGTTAACTGTAGAATATCAAGAATCTATATATGTTGGATATAGATTTTATAATACTAATAATCTAAATGTACTTTTTCCTTTTGGATATGGACTTAGTTATACAGAATTTGAATATTCTAATCTAAAAGTTAATAAAAAGGATAATGAAATAGAGATATTATTTAAAATAAAAAATATAGGAAATATGAAAGGTAAAGAAATTGCTCAAATATATATATCACAAGAAAATTCATGTATATTTAAACCTAAAAAAGAATTAAAAGAATTTGAAAAAGTAGAATTAGATGTAGGAGAAGAAAAAGAAATAAAAATAGTATTAAGCAAAAAAGCTTTTGAATATTATAATCCTGAAACATTTAGTTGGAGTGTAGAACAAGGAAAATACAAAATATTAATAGGAAAGTCAAGCAAAGACATTGTATTAGAAAAAGAAATTTTTATAGAATCAAAAGATAAAAATATAGAAAAACAATATCCTAAAAAATATTATACAGGTAATATTAATGAAATAACAGATAGCGAGTTTGAAGAATTATTAGGAAGAAAAATACCTAATAGGAACCTCATATTAGCACAAATAAATGAAGAGAATACATTGGAGCAAATAAAAGAAACTAAAATAGGCAAATATATTTATGAGAATCAAATGAAAAAAATGAAAAAGCTATTAAAAGAGCAGAATGTAAATAAAGCTACTAAAATAATGATGGACTTACAAAAGCCACTAAAAAAATTCTATGAAAAGAAGAGTAGTAAAATAACAAAAAAGATGGTAGATGAATTAATAGAAATAGCAAAAAATGATTATGATTTTAAAGACAATAACTTTGTAAATGAATATTTGAAATATTGATAAAAGAAAAAATAATAGATTAAAAGGATAGAATGATATTTATTCATAAGTGAGATTGGAGGAATTTTATATATGATAGAAAGACTAGATATATATGACAATGAAAAAAAGAAAACGGGAAAAATAATTGAAAGAAAAGAAGGGTTAAGGCTTGGCGAGGAAGAGTACATTTTAGCAGTACAGTGTTGGATTATAAACAAAAAAAGAGAGATTCTATTAACTCAAAGAAAATTTGACAAAGGATATGGTGGAATGTGGGAACCAACGGGAGGATTAGTAATAAGCGGAGAGAATAGTATTCAAGGAGTGAAAAGAGAATTACAAGAAGAAATTGGTCTTAATATTTCAAAAGAAGATCTTTTCTTAGTAAAAGAAAAAATAGAAAAAGATGAAAATTGTAACACTTTTAGAGATGTTTATATTGTAAAAAAAGATATTAGGTTAAATGAATTACAGTTTAATGATGGAGAAGTAATAAATGCACAATATGTTACTGTTGAAAAGTTATCACATATGATAGATCAAGGAGAAAGTTTTGAATGGTTAAGATATTTTATAGATATATATAAAACAATTAGTTAATATAAAAATGATTAGATTGTCGAGTGATAGATTATACTTTATCTATTAACAAATATGTTAAAGATATAATAAATAATAATAAAATATATAATAAAGATAACTGCAGATCGAAAAATGGTAGAGATTATAGAAATTTCGATTGGACAAGCTTGTATGTAAATTGTAATTAAACATATTAGATATAAAATTAAAATAATAAAAACTATTGACAAACAAAAACAGATGTTCTACAATATAGAAAAATTGGAGTGATAGTATGAAATATGTTTATAATAAATTAGTTAGAGATAAAATACCAGAAGAAATTAATAAGATGAAAGGTAGAAAAACAAATTATAAAATCTTAAATGATGATGAATATTTGCAAGAACTAGATAAAAAGTTATTTGAAGAAGCTCATGAATTTATAGAGGAACATTCTGTGGAAGAACTTGCAGATTTAATGGAAGTTATTAGTGCAATAATCAAATTAAGAAAAATTTCATTAGAAGATGTTGAGAAAGCTAGAGAAATAAAAAATAATAAAAAAGGAAAATTTGAAAATAAAGTATATTTAATAGATGTTGAACAAGAATATGCTGATGAAAGAGAAGAAAATGAATTAAAGAAAGAGTGGAGAAAAAATAAGTAAGGAGGTACAATGATGAAACAAAAATCAGATATAAAAGAGCATGACAAATAAGCCTAAAAAAGGCAGTTTTTTAAAATAATATAGAGTTAACAAACTAACTTGTACCCTTGTCGTTTAGCTAAAGCAATTGCTTGTTCTACAGTAATTTCTTTTGAAATAGGTAACTGATTGTAATGAGAATAAAGTTCTTTATCATAGCAAACTTTATCTTGTAAAATGTGATAAATAATAGTCATAAGCATACGTGCAATAGCAATAATAGCTTTTTTATGACCACGACGCATTTTGAGATTTTTGTAACGGTTACTAATTTCAGGATTATCTTTAGATTTTAACGCGGCTAAGCCACATTGTACAAGTAAAGGTTTAATATAACAACCAGCTTTAGAAATACGAACAGACTTCTTTTTACCAGCACTTTCATTGTTGGTAGGAGTAAGACCAGCCCAAGAGCACAAATGCTTGCTTGTGGGAAAAGCAGAAACATCGTTGCTAACTTCAGAAATTATACGAATAGCAGTAAGTTTAGAATTGATACCAGGAATAGTTTGTAAAAGAGCAATTTCATGTTCATAAGGTTTAGCTAATTCAAGAATAATTTTTTCTAAATTAGATTTACAAAGTTGTAAACTATCATAATGCTGTTCAATAATTTTAAGTTTATCAGCTTGTTCTTGGGTAATAACTCCATCAATGGCAAGAGCAATGTCATCAACTTTATCTAACATACTTTTGTGTAAAAGTGGTTCAATATTAAAATTGGTATCAGAAGGATTTTCTAATATTTTGGCAAGTATTCTTTGAGAAGACTTACCATTAATATCGGAAACAACATTAGCAAGCTGGATGTTAGAAACAGTAAGACAATTTTGAGTACGTTGAGTTTCGCTAGTAGAAAAATTAGTTAGTTTGCAATAATAACGACATAAATCACGCAATTGCCTAATGCAAAGATTAGGAATAAAGCTAGAAACTACTAAATCATGTTTAAATAGGTCAGCAATCCATTTAGCGTCCTTCTTGTCAGTTTTTTTACCACGGATAGCTTTAACATATTTAGGGTGAGCAATAATAACATTACAAGTATCTTCAAGTATATTAAATACAGGGTGCCAATACTTTCCTGTAGATTCCATGCAAACATCTTTGCAAGAATTAGAGTTTAACCACTCTCGCAATTCACGAAGACCTTTCGTGAACGTAGAAAAGCGTTTGGACTGATAAGTTGTAACATTGTTATCGTCAGTTTTAGCAATACAGGCAATGACAAAATTCTTATGAACGTCGATACCACAGCAAATTTTAAAAACAATTTTAAGCATAAAACAGACTCCTTTCTTGAAAATTAGCTGATAGAAAGACATTGACTGTTAATCTAGCTAGACTACGAGTAGACTCAAAGATAATGATACGTGCTCTGGTATGGCACACTTAGTTGTGCTTGAAAAGATTAACTACACATATATTTATACGGACAGTTTTGCTAAAAACTGCACACTCACCTCCCCGTGATTTGTAGTATATCTTTTATCAACTAAGAAAATTATACCAAATTTTTCTGCAAAAGGCATGTTTCATACCGTGTTGTGCCTTGAGTAGAGCGAAAGGAATGAATTATATTTATGGATATAAGACAAGCAAATAAAAATGATATAACACAAATGGTACCATTATTAGATGAAGTATCTAAACTACATATTGAAAAAAGACCAGATGTATTTAAAACTAGAGCATATGAAGAAATTAAAAGTAATTTAGAAGAAATGATTCAAGATGAAAGTAACATTATTTTACTAGCTGAAGACAAACAAATTGTTGTAGGTGTTATAATTTGTAAAGTAAGAGAAATAAATGATCATACTAATTTAAAAAATATAAAAGTTTTATGGATAAATGAAATATGTGTTAAACAAGAATATAGAAGGAATGGAATAGGTCGTTCATTAATAGAAAAGGCAAAAGAAATTGCTAAAGCAAATAATTGTTTAAGGTTAGAACTAAATTGTTGGGAACTGAATGGAGAAGCAATGAAATTCTACGAGAATCAAGGGCTGACAACTCAAAGAAGAGTAATGGAAATAAATATTTAATATAGAATATTTTTTATTAAAAGACTTGCATAAAAATTCAAACAGAGTTAATATCACACACCAAGTGGAGGTGATATTAAAATGGAT
>CALXWQ010000045.1 GCA_944392435.1 uncultured Clostridia bacterium | reverse complement strand
GCAAGAGTTAGATTAGTTGAAGGCAAAGGAACAATTACTATAAACGGAAAAAATATAGATGAATATTTAGGAACAGACACATTAAAAGTAATAGTTAGACAACCTCTAACAGCTACAAATACTACAGATAAATATGATGTTATCTGCAAAGTACAAGGTGGAGGATTTACAGGTCAAGCTGGAGCAATTCGTTTAGGTATTGCTAGAGCATTACTAGAGGCTAATAGCGAATACAGACCTACTCTTAAATCTGCTGGTTTCTTAACAAGAGACCCACGTATGAAAGAGAGAAAGAAATATGGTCTTAAGAAAGCTAGAAAAGCTCCTCAATTTAGTAAAAGATAATTTTAATTTAAAAAACAAAAAGGTTGATATTATGTTGACCTTTTTGTTTTTTTATGATAAAATATGAGTGTGTATTACACATTTTTGTTGAACTACTTTACTAGGTAGCCAAAGGAGTGAGAATATGAACTACATAAGTGATGTTTTTTCACTTAGAATGCTCTTTCCGCTTTCTGCTGTTAGTTTCAAAACAGAAGAAATTTCGGCTAAGGACATTCCACAAGATGTGATGTCTTTTGTCAGACATCATGAAACTGCCGGAGTCCTTTCTCGGACTTTAAACAAGAATATCCCAGTTCGTCGAGGTTTCTTGACTCTTAAGCCAGAAGATAAATTGTACGTTCTTCAGCTTAATGGAGATCGATTCCAAGAGCCAAATACGTTGCCTCTGACAGCAGATGACTTCACTTTTTATAAGATAAGTATTATTTCTTATCATGACGAGCTCACTAAGCAATAAATTGCATATTAGAACTTCTCATTAAAGTGAGGTTATCATTTTCTCACTGATGCAGGTGTTAGTTGTACTGACACCTGCCTTTCTTTAAGTTATAGAAAAACTGTGTTCCCATAACTGAAAAAATAGTTATAATCGCTATTCTATACGCTTTTTCCAATTTTACCCACGTAAAATTGGGTATACAAACAATACCGCGAGCTTTAAAAATTTATAAGTTAAGAAAAAGTTAAAAGGTTCGCTATTGTACTATATGAATTATTAATCTAGCATTTCCAACATTTGATCACTATTTAATCCTTCTAAATTATAGTATGCATCTGGTATATTTCCAATTATAACTCCCTCAACTAGTAAGACCTGATTTACAATTGTCTCTGTTATTGTATCATATGGTGTTAAAATTGTAACATGACATTTTACTTCCAAATATATTCTATGTAAAGTTTGGTTTATTCCAGCTTCTCTAAATTCTGTCCTTAAATCAGTTTCTACACTCCCATCTGTAAGCATTTTTATCTCTATGTCTGGTCCAATTCCTGCAAAAAATTTACTTCCTAAAAAGCTACCGAAGCTTTATTTTAAACGTGCTATTTTCCTCTTTTTCCAACGATTCTTGTATAAGTATTGGAATGTCTGAGATAATTCTATTTATTGTTATCATGTCTGCACTAATCATTTTTATATTATCTTCATCATCTTTTTCAACTCTAAATAAATCCTCATATTTGTAATCAGCCATAACTCTTGTAGCTTCCTCATTAGAAACTTTAGTGGCAATTGACTTTGCTAAATTTCTGCATCTATCATCTATAATTGGTATGCTTGAATTAATCACTAATTTAAACACAATAATTGCAATTGTGAGTATTGCAATTATTGTAATAAATTTTCGTAATTTATTATTTCCTTTTATCCTACCAAAATTTATTCTAGGTCTACTAAAAATCTTTTCTTCTTTTTTATCCATTATATCTAGGAATAAATAGTTGTTGTGCTATATTTAGTTTATCTTCATTTTCTATTCCATTAATCCTTGCTATCTCCTCCACTGTACTTCCAAATCTCTTAGCAATTTTCCACAATGTATCTCCTTCTTTAACATAATAGATTACTAAACTGCATGAATTTACATTTCTATTTTCTTCTTCCTTAATATCATCTATCACATTGATTTCAGTGCTTTTTGATAGTGAAATATTAAATAAAATATCTACTTTTACTTCTACACTTCCATCGCCTGTCACAACAAAGTCTTGCATCGAAATTTCCATGTTTGTTTCAACAGTTGAGTTTTGGCTTACCCCTATAAAATCAACACTAAAATTAAATGGTATTGAAGTTTGCTTTGTATCTACCCCATTTCCACTATCAAATAAATAGTTTAACTTCATTTCACCTTCATATAATATCTTATCATTTAGACAAGTTTGCTTTGTAAGCTCTATTCCTGTTTCAACATCATATATCTTGTTTGCCCCTATTTCTGGAACAACTTGCTTTTCTCTTATACTGTATGTAGATTGCATTGTTTCTACTTTTTGCATTACTTGTATTTGCTTTTGAGTAAATACAACATTTGTATTAGGATTATATAAATCTTGTATTACATTGATTTCTTGATTTTTAAATATCTCACAACATATCTCTATTTCCGCTTCCACATATATAGAATGTTCTTCGGTATTATTGGGCTTTATTACCACATTTTTTATTTCATACTGTGTATTGCATATATTCTCTTCCGTTACATTCTCTATATCTATAAATCCCATAACTGGTATTGTACTTTCTACAGAATTTATTCTATTATCATCAGTTAAATACATAATTTTCACATTCAGTTCAGATTTAGCCAGAACTTTATTATAACTTATCTTTATATCTCTATTTGTTATATTTAATTCTGCTTTCATAATTTCCGACAGATTATCTATATTATCTATTATTAATGTATCTTTTGCATAAACTTTCGTACTTCCCCTACCCACAACCGAATTTATATCTATAGATTTGTTTAGAGTTTGCATTCCTTTTGAATTAACACTACTTATTATATCTATATCTTCTTTAGATGTAACTTTTACACCTATTTCTATAAATGCTTTTATACTTACTTTTCTACCGTTTATTACTTTACACTCTATGTTTTTTAGTTTGGCATTTGTCTCTAAATCCATATCAGGCATAGCATTTTGTATGTCTATTACTTGAGTAAAATCCAAATTTACATTTATACTTCTAACACTATTTTCATCGCTATCAGCTAAATACATAACATATGTATCTACAGAGCCATCAAGCCTTACTTTACCTTCGTTTATTTCTTTTTTATAAATGCAGACAATTCCGCTTGTACTTATTGCATTTATTATATCCGGCTTTATATCTGGGATTATACTATCTCCTTCAACCATTACTGTCTCAGTTTTTTGAGCTACAATATGGTTTACACATACATTTTCCCTAGTAGTTTCTATTGCCATTAATACCCCTCCTTAAATTTCTAATTACTAATGTATATTGAACAGGCGCAAAAAAAATTCCTATTTCTAAGATTTTTTTATGACTCAATTATTTCTTTTTTTATCTTATTTAATATATTTGAATTAATCCACTGTAATATATATGGTTTAAATTTTGTCTTGAATTTGTAACACAAATGTAATATAAATGTAATATCTGTCATTTAAATCCTTGTAAGCTTTGCTGTGTAAGGTTTAGGCGGTTTCGACAAAAAAATCCTTGTTTTGACTTTACCATTTTTTGGTGATATAATTTACGCAGATTTAAGGAGTAGGTGATAAAATGATTTGCCAAAAAGATATAACAAACTTAAAAACAGATATAGGGGAAAAAATTGGTCAAAAAATAATTGTTAAAGGTTCGTTAGGAAGGAGTAAATCGTTTGAGAAAGAAGCTACAATTGAAAAAGCTTATCCAAATTTATTTATAATTAAATTTGAAGAAGAAAATAGAAATGTAAGCTATAGCTATACTGATGTTTTAACAAAAACAATTGAAGTTGATGTGTTTGATGGAAAAGGGTATAGTCCATTAAGATTACCTATGACACCAGCTGAGACTTAAAACAATTAATTGGGAGTTTTTCCCAATTGATTGTTTTTTTAGTTAAAGAAATTGCATTTCCTATAACTTAAAAATAGCTGAAATTGCTATTGCGTTTAAAATTTCCTCCCTTTGGTTGAAAACTTGGAATCGGCACAAACAAAGAGCGACTTTCGTCGCTTTGTTCTATAATATATCACTGTTTGTTTCCATATTTTCCCCTAACGTTTCAAATTTACTTATTATTTTTATATATTATCATAACCTTTAAATTATTTCAACTACTTTTTTCTTTCCTTTTGCTCCTATTCCATTTATTCCTCTTTCTCCATCTCGTAATTCATTTTCAAAGTCATAAATTGTAAGAAATTTATTTGAATCAGTAGTAGCTATTTTTCTTGCGACTACTAATGGATCTACAAAATCTATTAAAATTCTAGCTGGTGATGATGCAAAGTTTGCTCCTGCCCTAATTAATGCTTCATAGTAGCTTTGACAAGCTCCTGCAAAAATAACTAAATCTTTATTCTTTTCTTCTTTTCTTACATTCTTTACAGTTTGAGCAAAATATTTCGAATTTCTATAATTATATATATCTTCATAATACTTACCAGACTTAATCATTCCGTCATGTCCGTGTAACAATTAATATATCTGGTTTGTATTGTTCTATTAATTTATTAACCATACTTGCTTGTCTGCTTTCTGTAATATTTCTTACAACTGCATTCAAACCCATTTTTTGATAGTATGCTTTTGATTTTTCACTATATCTTCTGTCCCCATCCAAATGCAATATTTTCCCTGTACGAGTTATTTTACTGCTTCTTTTCAGCCATCCGCTTTTTTCATTTGCTTTATTGCTTACTTTATCTATCTTTTCATCTATCTTCTTATAGATGTTATGAATCTCTTTTTTGCTTATAATCTCCAAATCATCAATATGACTATCTGCCTTAAGCCTTGTGGTTATTCCTGTAAGTATTGCTATTTTATTATCTATTACTAAATCTACAATAAAAATCACATCTTGATTATATGATTTTCTTGCAACAATATCTCCTGTTTTTATAATTTTCAACATAATCACCTCTATTAAACAATCAGTCATTATATATTATGTCGAAAGTTGTAAATAAGTGAAAGCTAAACGAAAGTAGACATATCATTTGTTTCAAATTTGAAACAAGAGGGACACTCCTATGCTAGAATAACATCTAATAAAGTTTTTCTTTGTTCAGTTTTGTTCTAGCACTCTTAGTTCATGTAATGGTCTTGTCATTGCAACATATAAAAGTTTCATATCTATTGCTTTATTAGGGTTATAACTTTCCTCTGATGCATCGGAAATAATTGCCCCGTCAAATTCTAAGCCTTTTGCTAGATAACTAGTAATTGTACAGATTCCTCCATCATATTCTGTATCAGAATTGGTTATATTCTTTGCTATAATATCATGCTTTGCTAATGCATCGTTTATTTGATTTGCTTCTTTTTCGCTTTTACATATTACAGCAATAGAATTAAAGCCTTTTTGTTTATATTCTTTTATTGCATTAGTTATTATATCTACTTGATTTTCCAAATTGTTGTATGGTATGTATTTTACTTTTTCTCCATGTCTAATTACTGGCATTGCTGAATCTAATCCAATATGTGTTATTACTTTATTTGCTTCATTCATTATTTCAGCAGTTGTCCTATAACTCTTCTTCAAATATTTTAACTCACAATCATTTGCAAAAGTTTCCTCAACAACATCTGCCCATTTATTTATTCCTCTATATTGATATATTGATTGTGCAACATCTCCAAATATGCTAAATGTGGCATTTTCCAAAAGTACTTTCAACGCATAAAAACTAAAGTCTCCAAAGTCCTGTGCTTCATCTACTGCGACCTGCCTATATGTGGCATACTTCTCTGTTCCTATTACTTTACATTTTAGATATACAAGTGCACTTAAGTCCTCAAACTCTACTTTTTTATCTTTTACATTCTTGACGTTGTTTTCTATTTTTTCTTTTATGGTCTTGGTATTATTCTCTCCTCCTATATTTTGGTTATTTCCTTGCTGTCTATCAATTATATTTTCACTATTACATGCATACCAATTTTTCTTTAAATATATTACTTTATCTTCGTAAGAATTATTATCTATACTTTCTAAATTATTCCATTGGTAGATTATATTTACATCTTTTTCCAAATCTTTTAAAAATTTCTCATATAATTTTAATATTGGTGGAATTAAATTTTTAAAGTATTTTTTTACCGCTCCCTCTATATCTTTTCTAAATTTGCGTTCGTCAGTATAATTTTCCTTTATTTCTTTTGCTATCTCATCATAATTATCTTCTATATATTTTTCAAGCAACAATTTTGTTCTCTGTGTCTTTTTATGGATTGTATTATAGATTTCATTTGTAGAAATTGAATTGTAAATTTCTTTGATTAAATTACTTGGTATTATTTCCATGCCTTTTAACGTAATTCCTTTATCTGGAATAATACTTTTATCTAGTTGATTTATAAATTCATCTAAAACCTCTTTGTATCCCATTGAAACTTTTAGTCTTTCATATGCTAACTCCTGGTCATTTGAAATTGATTTAATTAATTTTTCCTCTTCATTTATAAGCTCTAATTTTTCCCCTATAAAATTCGAACATAACTCTAAATACGTTAATTGAGAGACATTGTTTACATCTAAATCTGGTAAAACACCTGAAATGTAACTTACAAAAAATTTATTTGGACCTATAACTAAATATTGTTCTGGATTAATTCTATTACGATTATTGTACACTAAATATGCAATTCTGTGTAGTGCAACTGTTGTCTTACCCGAACCTGCAACACCTTGAACTATTATGTTTTTATTTAACGGTTCTCTTATAATTTCATTTTGTTCAGTTTGTATTGTTGATACAATATTTTTTAACCTGCTATCTGCATTTGCTCCTAAATATGGCTTTAATAATTCATCATTTGATACTGTATCAACATCTTGATAACCTTGTAATACGCCATTTTCTATTTCATATTGTCTTTTTACTAGAAGTTCTCCTGTACAAGTTCCCTCTGGTGCTTCATATGATGCTCTTCCAAGATTACTATCATAGTACATAGACGAAATTGGAGCTCTCCAATCTATTGTTATACTGTTGTTTTCTTCATCCATTACACCAACTTTTCCGATATATAACTTCTCTACTTTTTTCTCGCCATCTCTTACAAAATCTAGTCTTGCAAAATATGGATTTTTAACACTTTTTTCCATCAAACAAAGCTTTTGTGCATACATATTTATCATGTTTTCTAGCATTACTGTATCTTGCTTGTACAATTTTGGTATTGCTTCCATTCTCAAATTATAATACTTCATAACTTCTTTGTACTTTTCTAATATTGCTTCTAATTTTTTCTTTTCTTTGTCAAACTCTTGCTGTTCCATTTTTCTTCACACTCCCTCTCTAAATAAATTTTGTGAACGCATCAACTACTGTTGCCCTTTCTTCTCACTATTAGTTTAAATTTTCCCTCCTTATATTTATTTTTTCCCGCGCAAGAAGTGCCACATTAACACATCTTATGCGGTGTGTCATGCGGTTACATATTTTTATGTGGTATTATATTAGCATAATTTTACCTTTAAGTCAAGAATTAACAAAATTGAATTTTTAATTTTGCTATGTGTGGAAGCCTAATTATATAATGCATTAAACTTAAAATTTCTTTTAGTTCTATTGGACTTCCTCTAAGAATACAATGTTACAAAACATAGATTCTTAGGGGGGTTTTAAAATTGGGAAAATTATATATAGAAGAACGTGCAATAAACTTAGCACACTATATTATAGATAGCAAAGATACCGTAAGAGGTGCTGCTAAAAAATTTGGAGTAAGCAAAAGCACGGTACACA
>CALXWQ010000044.1 GCA_944392435.1 uncultured Clostridia bacterium | reverse complement strand
TCTTCTTTATTTTCTATCCTTTTTACTTGTGGCATTTGTTCTCTTATAGCACTTGTATCCGTTGGTATATCTGGTTTTGCAGAATTGTGGCAATTATATCTACTTTCCTCTGAAAAAATACAGCCACAGTACTTTTGCATATACAATCCAAGTTCTCTTGCTTTTGTTTGTCCATCTCTAAAACCAACTCTAAAATCTCTATACAAAAACTTCAATCCATATTTTTCTGCTACTTCCTCGCAAACTTGCTTTAATTCTTCATGCTTTTGATATGGACTCACTAAAAGAGTAGTTGTAATAGCATCAAATCCATTTTCCTTTGCATATTTTGCTGTTTGTTCCATACGTACTCTATAGCAATAGTTCACACATCTATTTTGTAAGTCACCAATTACATTTTTGCAAAATTCATCTAATCCATAGTTTTCTTCAAAAATAGCTTGTACACCTATAGAAGTAGTATATTCCTTTAAGCAATCTCTTCTTGCTTTATACTCCATGTATGGGTGTATATTAGGATTATACCAATATACTGTTGGCTCTATTTCTTCTTTTCTTAATGTGTCAATACAATATACGCTACATGGTGCACAACAAGTATGCATTAACAACTTCATTTACTTCATTTCCTTTCCTTGTTCAAGTTTCTATGTATTTGCTTTTTACAGTTTAATTGTATTTTGACTGTAGATTTATATATTTGTTTCTTTTGGGCCTTTAGCCCACAACTGCGTACGAACTGTATAAAAACTTCGTTTAACAGTTTGTAAACTTGTCGGTTCCCACCTTAAGCACTTCGATTCAAAATAAAAAATATATAAATTTACTTAATGATAATGATATTTATTCAAAGCAAATATAATAGAAACTTGAACAACACTATTCTCTATTTTTCTCAACTTTTGTATTCAATAATTTTATTATTCCCGCACCTATTACCATAATAATTAAGTACGGTATTCCTAGCCATGCTTCTTCACTCCATAATGCAAATGATGCAAAGTTTGCAATTTGGCTAGAATAACTTAATGCTAAAATTGTTGTTTGTGATTTACTCTTTAGCCAGAACATCGTTGGAAATAACCACATTATATACCATGCATTAAAGTTAGTAATTAATATAAATGTAAATATTAATATTACTATATTGTATTTTTTTATTACTTGATAAAATTTTATTTCTTTTTGCAACAATAGCCTAATGCATACATATGCATAAAATATGGTAAATATTGCTAAGCAAGCTGTTTGAATAATTTGTAATGTTCCTGTATGTAAATATTCATATAAAATATAGAAAATTGATCTATTATATTTCCCTTGTTGCATAAATAGTCCTGCAAATACACTCAAATCTCGCATATAAAACAAATAAAATAGTGCTATTATTGCAATATACTCAATTCCACAAATAAGACAAATAATAAGTCTATGCTTTACATTTTTTTCTCTAACATAATAAATAATAATGAATGGTAGTATAAGTATCGCTAAATATTTTATAGCTGTTGCAAGTGCAACAAAAGCAACTGCTAAAAATAAGTTCTTTTTCCTTATTGTAAAATAAATTGCAAGCAATATGAATAATATTATAAATATGTCATTATGTACATTTGACAATGCTTCAAAAAGTATAAATGGATTTAATCCATATAATATTAAAAATATTTTTTTCTTTGTTAATTTATATACAAGTACACAGTTTATTATGTGTACAACTACATTTGCTAGTTTAAATATTATTAATGCTATATCTATATTTCCAAATGAAAGCCAGGATAGGAGTGTGCATATAGCTGTCCATAATGGTCCATAAACTACAGTTTCATATCTCCAACAATTAGCTACTTTATTAAACATTGGCTCATTTTGCCCTGTACTATCTACAATTTGCCCAGTTGAAACATAATATGGATTTTCTCCATAGTGTGCTTGTGACCATCCATTTGCAATATATGAATATACATCTGTACTCGTGTATGGAATAATTATTGCAAATAATATTGACACTATCCCGATCAATATAAATATCTGCTTACTATTTTTGAATATTCGCTTATGCTTTTTTGCAATTAACATATATGCTAAAAATAAAATTGTAATTAAAGCGAAAAACATAATTGCATTAAACATTCTCTCTCCAGATGTAGTAGGTAATCTAAATAAATATGTCCATACCCAAGAAAATCTATATATACTCTTATTTTGAACTAAATATGCCACAGATGGAGCAACAAATGCAATTAATGCTACAATGAATATTATCACTGGCAATTTGCTTCTCTTTTGTGTTGTTTCTTTTTCCATTATTCCTGTTCCTTCCATTTGATATTTTCTTTTTAAAAACTTGTTTGAATGTATCCTTTGTTATCATTTTCATTGTATTTTACGCCAATATGTTCATATGCTGCAGGAAGAGCTATTCTTCCTCTTACTGTCCTTGAAATAAATCCAATTTGTATTAGATACGGTTCATAAACATCTTCTATAGTATCAACTTCTTCTCCTAATGTTGTTGCTATTGTTTCTATTCCTACTGGTCTTCCTCTATACTTTATTATTAATGTTTCTAATATTCTTCTATCTATTTCATCCAATCCTAAATCATCAATTTCTAATTTATTTAATGCTATTTTTGTTATTTTTAAAGTTATATTTCCATCACCTAATACTGCTGCATAATCTCTTACTCTTTTTAATAATCTATTTGCAATTCTTGGTGTTCCCCTTGACCTTCTAGCAATTTCCACCGCAGAGTCATTATCTATATTTATTTCTAATATGTTGGCTGATCTTTTTACAATAGTAGTCAAATCCTCAGTATTATATAATTCTAGCCTATGTATAATTCCAAATCTGTCACGAAGTGGAGTTGCAAGTGAACCAGCTTTAGTTGTTGCTCCTATTAAAGTAAATTTTGGTAAATCCAATCTTATAGACCTTGCGCTTGGACCTTTTCCGATTATAATATCTAGCGTATAGTCTTCTAATGCAGGATATAATATCTCTTCAACACTTTTATTTAATCTATGAATCTCATCTATAAATAGTATATCAAATTCTGATAAATTTGTAAGAAGAGCTGCTAAATCCCCAGGTTTTGATATTGCTGGTCCAGATGTAATTTTTATATTAGAATTCATTTCATTTGAGATAATACTTGCAAGAGTAGTCTTTCCAAGTCCTGGTGGTCCATATAATAGTACATGATCTAATGGTTCTCCTCTTTTTTTGGCCGCTTCTATATAAATTTTCATATTTTCTTTTACTTTGTCTTGTCCAATATATTCGCTTAAAGTCTTAGGTCTTAATGAATTTTCCATTCTCTCTTCATTAAGGTCAGTAAGCTCTGGACTTATTAAACGTTCTTCGTCCAATTTATTTCACTTTCCTCATCTTAGATTTAGGTTTTGAGCTATACCTATAAACCTTTTAATCTTGCTTCCTTAAATGGTCTTTATCTATTTGCTCTTCATTTTCATCTTCATTCATCAATTTAGTTACATCTTTATACCCTATTGTAACAATTGCTATTACTAGTAAAGCAAATGAAAGAGCCTTCCAAATTCCACTTTCTAATAAAATTACTGCAAACATTCCTAAGATTGCTGTAATTCCATACATTATTAGTACAGCCTGCTTTTGAGAGTATCCTTTGGCCATTAGTTTATGATGTAAGTGCCCTTTATCTGGTTTAAATACTGCTTTAATAGATTTCCCTTTAATAATCCTTCTAAATATTGCAAATATAGTATCAAATATTGGCATTCCTAAAATTATAATTGGAGCTATTAAAACTAAAGCTGTATATGTTTTAGCTACACCCAATATTGAAATTATAGCAAGAGAAAATCCCATAAAATTAGAACCTGTATCTCCTATAAATGTTTTTGCAGGGCTAAAATTAAACGGCAAAAATCCCACTATTGCACCTGCCAAAGCAGTAATTAAAACAATTGCAATTAATGGAGAACCATTTAGTGCAAACACCATTAGAAGAGATAAACACGATATAAGCGTTACTCCAGATGATAAACCATCCAGTCCATCAATAAGATTTATGGCATTTGTAATTCCAATAATCCAGCAAACTGTAAGAATATATGAGAATACTCCTCCTATAACTACTGTACCATTTGTAAATGGTATAGATATATCTTCTATTCTTACTCCGCATGCAACTACAATGATGGCAGATATGATTTGGGCTACTAGTTTAACCAAACTTGGTATTCCTTTTACGTCATCAATATAACATGCAAGGCCCAGAATTATAATTCCTGAAAAGAATCCAATTAGTTTAATATATTGATTATCTCCATCAAATAAATTTATTTTTCCTTCTATACTAGTTGTTATTAATAAATATATTACAGACACGAAAAAACCTGCAATTACAGCTAATCCTCCAAGTCTTGGCATTGGTTTCCTATTTACTCTTCTATCATTTGGTATGTCTATTGCTCCTACTCTTTTAGCTAATCTCATTGTGTGTGGCGTAATTACAAATGCTGTTATAAATGCTAATAAAAATGCTATTGCTATATCTCCCCACATATTTATTTCCTCTCTTTCAATATGTATATTGATTTTTATATTAAATATTATTTTTAGTATAAATTACTATTCAACAATTTCTATATTGTATCCTATAAATAACCCACTTTCTATAACTCCTGGAATAGATTTTATTTTTTTCTCTAAATCTTCTGTAATATTGTCAAACTTAGAATCTAAAATCAAATTTCCATTTTCAGTAAAACATGGTCCGTCCTTGCCTATTGCTTTTCGTAATTCTATGTCTTTTGCTCCTAACATTTCTAGCATCTCTTTAACATAATTCACAGCACCTTCAAAGCATTCCACTGGCACTTTATATTTTTCTCCTAGTTTATTCACTCTTTTACTTTCATCAATTAAAATATATGTAACAGGTGAATTTACTATATTTAGTTTTTCTTTAAACATAGCTCCACCTCTCCCCTTTATAATCCAATTATTATTATCTACTTCATCGGCTCCATCGAAGGACCAGTCTGGCTTTGCTTCATTTAATGTAGTCGTTTTTATCCCTAATGTTGTACAAAGCATTTTTATCTCTAAAGATGTTGGTATTGCTGTTATATGAATGTTTTCATTTTTTACTTTTTCTGCAATTGAAATTGTTGCCATAAAAGATGTTGAACCAGAGCCAAATCCGAATTACCTGTCCATCTTTTAATTTTTGTGCAACCGCTTCTGCGACCTTCTTTTTAGCTTCTATATTGTCTATATTTTCTTTTTTTATTTTTTCCATAATGTCATCATTCCAAATCATTATGATTCCTCCATTTTCTATAATAAACTTGTCTTTAAGTAGGTATCTATATCTTTTTTGCTTTCTAGCTCATTATATCATTATATTTGTTTGTAGTAAACCTATTTTTAGTAAAATCTTTTTAGACATGTTCAAAAAAAGATAAAAGATAAATACAGCAAATCTTTATCTTTTACCTTTTTCTTGCAATTACTGCAAATCTTCCATCTTCTGTATGGTAAGCACAAGTTGAAAGTGTAATTAAATTATCACCATATTCAGCTGTTTTCCCCGTATCATATAAAGAAGATTTTTTTGCATTCTCAACAAATTCATTATATTCCTCTTCGTTTTTAGGATTAACAAAATAATAATATCTAAAAACATTTTTTTCAGATTTATAATACACTCTAGATCTAAAGGCTGATATTATATCATACTGTGCATCCTCTTCAGCTGTTGTAAATCTAACTGTAGGATGTTTTTTATAGTATTGTTCATCAGCATAATTTAACAAATCGTGAAACATTGTTCCATCTTGCATATTGTGTCCATATATCAATAAATTACTGCTTTTATTGTTCCAATCGTAATCTTTATCTAAAAATAATGAACCATAAGTATTCTCTTCTTTTAAATAATTATGCTTCATATAAAACTCATTATCTTCTCCTTGCATAACAGGGTAACTTATATTTGTTCCTTCTATTTCTACCCAACCGACAATATCTGAGTTTTGTTTTTGTAACTCTTCCATTTGAAGCATTCTTTCAGTCTTTTCTTCAGTTATTTTCGTTTCATCAACTTCAATGGTATTTAATAATTTACTTTCTTTTAATACTTGTTTTTTATCATTAAAATGATTAATTATATATGTAGCTGAAATTATAATCATTATAAAAAGAATTAAACTTAAAATTTTATAACTTTTTTTTGTTTTTTTAAAATGTTTTCCTCTTGCCATATGTCAATCTCCAAATAATATATATAATAGGATAGACTTTTATATAAAGATATCTATCCTACTATATTTTTTACTATGAATTTTTCTTCCTTAATACAACTATAGTTGCTATAGATACTACTATTACAAGTGAAGCAATACCTATGTATGTTGCAACACCAGTTTTAGGAGTCTCATCTTTTTCACCTTCTGCAACTTCTTCAGCTGGTTTTTCATCTGAAGGAACAGTTTGCTCTTCATCTGAAGGAGTTGTTGGTTTAGTTGGATTCTCTACTTCTGGTCCTGCTAGAGTAAGTTTTACATATATAGTAGTATCTGCATTAACTGGCTTTGAAAAATCAAAAGAAGCTTTGTAATCATTAGCAGTGTAGAAACCATCTATTTGATAATTTGTTCCAGTTAAGTCAACTTTTTTTGCTAAATCATCTTTTGTAAGTAATGTTCCTGGTTTTACTTCAAATGTAACTGGATCCATTTTCATAATATCCAATGTAATTTTTACATTTGGAACATATGTTTCTCCAGATGTATTTTCGCTTGCAACTCTATCGCTAGAATTACTTTCGAATTTAACTGTGTTGTTAGAATCTGTAACAACTACTTTATTACCGCTAACATATATTTTGTCAACTGCATTACTTCCATTTTCTACTTTGAAAGATGTTATAGTATCTTTACTGTCTTCAGCTATATAAACAACATATTCTGTTTGGTCAGATTCAAGTGTACCATTCAAAATTAATGTTGGCTCTAGTTGTTGATCTGCTAAGCTTAGTCCCTTTGACATTTCAATTCCATTATTAGATCCTGCATTACCATTGTGTCCTAAAGTTAAATCAATTATCTCAACTGTACCACAGTTATTTAAAACACCTCCAAATAAGCAATCATGTATGTTTACTCCATTTAGAGTAACTTTTCCTCCATTGTATGCTTGTACACCATATTTGGGACTTTGAGTTAATTCAAGATTTTTTAAAATTACTGTAGCTCCTGAATCTACAGCTGTGATTAATGATTTGTTATCTCCACTAACATTTCCATTTATTGCATCTATATTCCCAGATATTTTATGACCATTACCATTTATTGTGATAGTCTTACCACTAACTGTTATAATATTTGATAACTCAAAATCACCCTTCAAATTAATTGTTGAGCCATCTGGTGCATTAGCGACAATGCTTATTAAATCATCCTTTGCTGGATCAGCTAAAATTTCTGTTGCATTACAGAAACTAGGAATCAATAATAAAAATGCTATTATTATAAATGCAAATAATGTTATTTTTAATGTTCTGCTCATTATTTCACCTCCCCTCATTTAGCTTATTTATATTAACTACATTAGTTAATATGCAAACTTATTGTGAAGTGAAAGTAAACCATTTGTTATGCCTGTAACATTTTTTCTTATGTTTTTACAAAGTTCACTTTATCTTTTAAATTTATATCACAACATTATAAGAAATGCAATATTTTTTGTTAATTTATAGCAAAATTTATTCCTCTTGCCACAACATCTTTCATTTTTTCAATTAAACTATCAATTTCTTTTGGAGTAACTATAAAATTATATTCTTCTGG
>CALXWQ010000043.1 GCA_944392435.1 uncultured Clostridia bacterium | reverse complement strand
TTATAACCTAATATACATTGCTGTATAAATAAGCTAATCACCAAATATATCAATCAGTTGCTCGACTATAAATGCACACATAATAACCATATTCATCCATTTTAATGGACTATTAACAACTATTATAAAATACAAGTATAATCTTAACTTCGAATATATTACCTATGGTTCAACCACATATTGTTAATTATAACTATAAATACTAAGTAAAATAGAAATAATTTTTATGCAGCCATAACACAAATAATACACTCTCATCGCCGACATATAATAATATAAGGTCATTACACTATTATACATCTTTGCTCGAATAATACAAAACATTATAATTTAAACATCTCATATTACTCTTATTTCAACTAATATCAATCTTATGATATTATTATGGTCAAAAATTTTTTTATTATACATTTTTTTTAATTTTTTTAAATATTTTTATAGCACAAAATTCCATTTGTTCTTGGTGGTTTTTCACAAAATTCTTCATTGTCATTTATGCTATTTTTTTCTCTATTGTTACACATTATAGAAAACGTTCCCGTATAATGTTTTTTGAAACTTTAACTCAATAAAATAAATCCATTATCCCGTGTTACTGTTCAGTGTAATTTATATAGAATGCTCGCATATTTCATGACAATAATGTAGTTCCACGTGGTAGATATATATTTTGTTCGAACGCATGGAGAACACAATATATATCTACCAGCAAGATGGAACGGACTTTTCAATAATATTTTTTATACTGAACAGGAACTATCCTGTAACGAAAAATCATTATATACTATAATTTCTATTGTTTTTTTTCAAATTTTATAGTATTATTAAATTGTACTTAAGAAAAATGTAGCTACCCCAAACCTCTTTAATCTAAAATTTAGAGGTTATTGGTATTTATCATATATAGATAGCTAAAATGGAGGTTTCTAATGAAAACAGAGAAATTTGATTTTTATAGTCCAGTCAATTTAAAATCATATAATTTAGATAAAACGATGAGATATCAATTAGATATACTTGGCAGTTTGGATTTTTTTACAAGAAGGCATAGTGAAAATGTTGCAAATTTAACTTGTAGAATTTGCGAATATTTTCATTTTAATAAAAATTTTACTATATATTGTACCATTTCTGCATATCTACATGATATTGGTAAATTATATATTCCATCTAAAATTTTAAATAAACCAGATAAACTCACTGATGAAGAATTTGAAGTTATGAAAACTCATACTACCAAAGGTTATGAAATGTGCATGAAAGACTTACATCTTAGACCTTACGCTATAGTTGCACTAGATCATCACGAAGCATTAAACGGTTCTGGATATCCAAATGGAATAACAAAAATTCCTATGGAAGCTCAAATTGTACGTGTTGCCGATGAATACGATGCTATTGTTACCAAAAGGCAATACAAAACTCACGTAAACATTTCTGAAACATTAAAAGAGCTTATAAAAGACGCACAACCAGATCCTAAATTTGTCGCCTTAGATTATCTCTCTCAAAATTCAAAAGTAGGTAAGATAAATAAAAGGGTATTAAAAGTTTTATTTAAGGTTGTAATTGACGATATACAATACGAAATTGCATGCTTATATGATTATTTGGATTACTTAAAAGAAAATATAAAAAGACTTGAGCTAATTTGTAAATATGCTGATAAAATGGAATCCGCCAAAACAGATAAAAAGAAGTTGTACTATAAAGAAGGTATGAAAATGCTTTTTCAGGCTGACGAAAATTTTGATAACTTTAGGCAAGTTTATGAAGATTATCAAAATGCATTACATATAAGAAGTGATAGAGTACAAAAACTATATAACGAAATTAAAATCATAAAGAAATTAGAAGTCTAAAGCAAAGTAGACTTAGCATTTGTTTAAATAATAAAACTTTTGGGCACATTTATGTTATTTTAACATAGTTGTGCCCTTTTTGTTGCAAATTTATACCAAATGATTAAATCCACTTTGTGTCATTTAAAGTCCAAAACTTACACCTAATGCATTATTTATTTGAGAAATCACATTTTCATCATTTATATGGCCTATTTTTTCCTTTAATCTGCTTTTATCTATTGTTCTAATCTGTTCAGTAAGAACTACCGAATCAGCCTTTAATCCATTTTCCTCTGACCCTATTTCTATATGTGTTGGTAACTTATTTTTCCCTGTTTGTGAAGTAATTGCTGCTGCAATAACTGTTGGACTATGCTTATTTCCCACATCATTTTGTATTATCAAAACAGGTCTTATTCCGCCTTGCTCAGATCCAACAACTGGACTTAAATCAGCATAAAACATATCTCCTCTTTTAATTACCATATCCTTCACTCCTATTATTTCTATATTTAAGGATTATTTTTTCATATATTTTAAACCTAGTTTGAGATATAGTAATATGATTTATATAAACTTAAATAGCCAAAGCATATGGCTTACTCATTTTAAAAGCAAGTATATCATTTTTATTTAAACCATTTAACTTTATCTCATTATATAATATGTAAACTAATGTCTTTTCGTTAATATCTTGTACTAATAATTTAGTTGGCTTTCCTGTATTTTTATTAATATATAGTTTCTTTTTTTCTCTATATTTATTACTATTTAATATATTTGTTTCAAAAACATAATTATTATCTTGTTCGTATAGATTAGTATTATTTGTTTCTTTACATGTTTTATAGTCTGATATAAATGATTCTAAGCATAATACATTATCTACAATATACTCATAATTTTCATATATTTTACTTATATTTAATTTAGAATTACTTACTTTTAAATTTTGTCCATCATAGGTAATTTCAATTCCTTCTAAATTGCTTGGCTCTAATACAGTTTGTTTTGACATATTTGGTGCAATATATTTCTGTAAAAGTATATATTTATTTGTGTTTTTGTTACTTTCCACTGTTGCTTCTATTGTTGCTTCATATGAACTAATATTTAAAATATATTCTTCAATTTCCTTAATATCTTTGCTACTCATATTATTGCCAATTTCTGAAATTTTATAATTGTTTTTTGAAAAAATTTTATAAAAAATTATTAAAAAAATAAAAAGAATAATTATAGCTATCGAAATTACAATTATTCTTTTTTTCCTTTTTAGAGTTTCGATCATCTAACATCACTTTCCTTTCATGAAAATTTACAAAAGGTACATTTCATTTTGTAAATTTTTTTTACATTTTGAGACACTTCCCACGTTCATCTTTTTTGACGTTTAGAAGTGTCCCCCTTTGTAAATTTTATTCTATATATTTTTAAAGTATGCGTTTAGACAATCTATCAACTCGTTTTTTGTTTCTATTCTATTTATTTTTTCTCGTATTTTGCTTGCATCTTTCATATTTTTTATATAGTATGCTAAATGTTTTCGCATTTCTTTTACAGCTATGTTTTCTCCTTTTTCTTCTACTGCTAAGCCAATATGCTTAGATATAATTTTAAATTTTTCTTCTTTGCTAACTTTCCTTTGCTCCTTCCCCTCTAAATAATTGATAATTTCTTCAAATATCCATGGATTGCCTATAGATGCTCTGCCTATCATTATTCCATCTACATTTGTCTCTTCAAACATCTTTAAAGCATCTTCTTTGCTTTTTATGTCTCCATTTCCTATTACTGGAATGTTTACTGCTTCTTTTACTTTTTTAATAATGTTCCAATCCGCATTTCCTGAGTAGTATTCTTCTCTTGTCCTTCCATGTATTGTTATTGCAGATATTCCTGATCTTTCCAATATCTTTGCTGCTTCTATTGCAACTATATTCTCACTATCCCATCCTTTTCTGATTTTTGCTGTTACTGGAACTTTTGATGATTTTACCACTTCAGTTGCTATCTTTTCTACTAATTCTAAATTTAATAATAACTTACTTCCGTCTCCATTTTTTACTATTTTAGGTGCAGGACATCCCATATTTATATCTACAATATCCACAAAATTGCTAACATAATTTGCTGAATATTTTAGAGCCTCCACATCACTTCCAAATATTTGGGCTGATACTGGTCTTTGTTCTCCTTTTATGTTTAGTAAAAGCTTAGTTTTTGAATCATTGTAATATAGGCCTTTACTGCTTATCATTTCTGTACAGCAAAGCCCTGCTCCATATTTTTCACATATCAATCTAAATGGCAGGTCTGTTATTCCTGCCATTGGAGCTAGAAGTATGTTATTTCGTAATTCTACATTTCCTATCTTTAACTTTTTTAAATACATATTTTCTCCATTCACTTTACTATTTATTTTTTGGCAACACATTTCGAAATCTCATAAATAAGTAAATTTTGAAAAGCAAATCATATAAAACTAATCTATAAAAATTGCTTTTTGTCTTCTTCCTGATATATTTAACAAAAGTCCTATCATTATAAAGTTACTTAAAAGTGAACTTCCTCCATAACTTACAAATGGAAGTGGTATTCCTGTTATTGGCAAAAGCCCCATTGTCATACCAATATTTTCTACCATGTGGAAGAAAAATACTCCGTGCTATTCCCATTGCAATATATGAACCCAAATCGTCTTTCGCAGTCTTTGCTACATATATAGCCTTTGTGACCAAAATTACATACAGTATTATAACTCCTGCAGAAACAATAAATCCCATTTCTTCTGCAATAAGTGAAAAAATAAAATCTGTTGTTTTTGGATATAAGAAACCTAATTGTGTTTGATTTCCTTTAAATAGCCCCATTCCAAATAGTTCTCCTGCCCCTATTGCAAGTTTTGACTGAATTATATTATATCCTGCTCCTCTAGGATCTAATTCTGGATTCAAATATACATCTATTCTTGTCTTTGCATGTTCTGGTAAGACAAAGAAATATAGCAGTGGTACTGCAATAATCACTAATAAAATTGATGCTATTATATACCTTTTCTTAATTCCTGCAACAAATAGCATAAATATTAAGGCCATAGCAAAAGCTAAAGCTGTACCATAGTCTGGTTGTTTTATAATTAAAAGTGTTGGAACTGCAAAAACTAGCAATACTAACAAAAGTTTAGGCACTCTGCTTATTTCATTTTTGTCTCTCTTTTGTATTTTTGTCATTACTAGAGCTAACATCAAAATACATATGATTTTAGCAAGTTCTGCTGGTTGAAGTGAAAATGAGCCTATATTGAACCAACTGGTTGCACCATTTATAGGTTCTGTAAATAAAACCCCTATTAACAAAATGATTATTATTCCATATAACACAGGCGATATTTTAGCTATGAAGTCATAGTCAATAAATATAACAATAATCATTACAGGGATACTTATTACTGCCCACATTGCCTGTTTTTTTAATTCTTCATAATCAGAATTTTTTGTTGCAGATGTTAAAGCTACAAGTCCTATTGCTAATAAAATAATAGTACAAATTAATATCCCCCATTCAACATTTTTAAGAATTTTTCTCTTCATTATTAACCTCATTTATATTATCATATTCTGACATTCCTTGTCCTATCAAAATATTCTCTTTTTCTTTGCTATCAACATCTTTAGGCTTTTCTATATTATTGTCTATATTATTTGTTTCTATACTATTTATTCCATTACTTTCTTTAGCAATACTTTCTTCTACTACTTTGTTTTCATTATTAGTTTCTTTATCTGCTTTTATTTCAGCAGTTTCTTCATTTCCTTGTTTTGCTATACCTTCCAGTTTTCTTGCCTCATTTTTTATTGTTATAATAGGAATATTGGCATATAAAGCAGGTGCTCCTATTGAGCCATCATCACTTTCCTTATTTGTTAGCCTTACATCAATTGCTTTTTCATCTATATCTATATATTTTTTTATTACTTCTAAAATTTCCTGTTTCATCATTTCTAAGAAATCCGCTGAAATATTAGCCCTATCTTGTGCCAATACAAGATGTAGCCTTTCTTTAGCGGTACTCTTAGATTCCACTTTTTCGCTTTTTTTAAATCTCTTAAAAAAATGTGTTATGCTTTCAAACATGTTTTACCTCCAATAGTATTAATGTTTACCTTTTGCGAAAAAACCTTTCATTTTACTTAAAATCCCTTCTTTTTTTCCTGGGACAGTTATGTCTATGTTCTCTCCTAAAATTCTTCTAGCTATTTCTATGTATGCCTTCCCTGATGGTGCTTTTTCCTTGATAACAACTGGTTCTCCTTTATTAGTCTGAGTTATTATATATTCGTCATCTGGTACAACTCCAATTAAATCAATTGATAGCAAGTCCACAATATCGTCTACATCCATCATTTCTCCCTTTTTAATCATATTCGGTCTTATCCTATTTATTACTAATTCAGGATTTTTTATTTCAGATGCTTCCAATAATCCAATTATTCTATCAGCATCTCTTATTGCCGATATTTCTGCTGTTGTTACCACAATCGCTCTATCAGCTCCAGCAATAGCATTTTTAAAGCCTTGCTCTATTCCTGCTGGACAATCTATTAATATATAGTCAAATTCATCTTTTAGTTTGCCTATTAATTCTTTCATTTGTTCTTCATTAATTGCACTTTTATCTCTTGTTTGGGCTGCTGGTAGTAAGAATAACTCGTTAAATCTTTTGTCTTTTATAAGGGCTTGTCTTAGTTTACATTTTTCTTCTACGACATCAACAATGTCATATACTATTCTGTTCTCTAGTCCCATTACAACATCTAAGTTTCTTAGACCAATATCAGTATCTACTAAAGCAACTTTTTTGTTTCTTAAAGCTAAAGCTGCACCAAGATTAGCCGTTGTAGTTGTCTTTCCTACTCCACCTTTACCGGATGTTATAACTATAACCTCTCCCATATATTCTCCTCCTTGTAAATTTAAGGCCAAATTTTCATTGGCTATGTTTTGCTTACAATAAAAATGCATAATTTTAGACAGTAATATTATATACGGAAATAGGCAAAACGTCAATGTTTATGCTCAAATTTTATATATAAAAAATCTATAGGTCATTCCTATAGATCTTATGTTGTTATATTATATATTTGACTAATACTATTATAATTCACTTGAATTTCACTATCTGTCAAAACTCTGTCATACGCCATAAAATTATACATCTTAATATTACTTGCATTTTGGCTTTCATACCTAGCTGATAGAAGTCTTAAATTATTATTGCATACAAGTCCCATCGTATTGCTTGCCGTACTTTCTAATTGTCCGTTCACATAAAATTTAAGTTGACTTTCACTTAAACTAACAGCATAACAATATATGCCATCTTTTGAAAATGTATATGTGCATCTACTATCTGACGTTTTGCTGTTTCCTCTATTAGCTACGAATAAGTGATAATTAAATAGTCCGTATGTGTTCTCTGTATCAGTCTCTCCCCAAATTGTTCCATTTAAATTATTTGCATTCACTGTGTATATATATGTTCTTTCTTTTCCACTTAAATTTAATGGTGTATCTATATAATATTTCAATTTTTTATCATGATTTGCTATAGTCATACTGTTATTATCCCAATAAAATATAGAATTATTTGGTGTTGAAGATAAAGTGCCATCATTTCCATTTCCACTTAAATCTTTCCATGTCATTGTTGTACTACTATGTCCATTTCCTGTATTATTTATCGCATCATAATGCAGTTTCAAGCCATTAGTCACATATGTTGGTGTATCGACATCTGAATTGCCTCCCCCACTGCCAGAGTTATTTCCAGTAATACTATCATATATTTCAGATGCTCTTTGATTATCCGACTCATATGTCTCCTTTATACCAAGTACAGTTTCCAATTGTGATTTTCTTATTGCATTTGAAGTAAAAAATACTGCCATAAGTATAAATAACATGCTTAAAAGTACAACGGAAACATACACAGCCATTGAGCCTTTTTCTTCTCTTATTTTTTTCATTTTGCCCTCCTTTGTTAAATAATCTCTTCTACTACACTTATATAATAATTCAAGTTTTTTTAATTGTCAATCAATTTTTAT
>CALXWQ010000042.1 GCA_944392435.1 uncultured Clostridia bacterium | reverse complement strand
AAAACACCAAATCAAAAATATAATGAATATATAAAAAATATAGCATAAATTAAAGTTGATATAAATGTTAAAGATTTCCTTTAATATTTATATCAACTACTCAAGCGAAGCTTGAAAAAATATATAAATTCGTAGAAAAATGTGTCTAAAAACTTGACATAGATCCAAACTAAGTGATTATTTCATTTAATCCTACTCGATTGTTGTTTGCTACAATCCACGGCGTGCCTATTTATAAATACCAATAAGCATGCCACAAATTGTAATGCCTACTTACAAACTATCAATTTTTTTCACATTAACTCTTTAAAAATCTTCATATTTGTAGTAAAATATTAAGTATATTGTTTTTTAAGAAAAAATAGTTGAAAACCAATTACAATAGAGAGAGGGATGTGTTTATGAATGAACAAAAAATGGGAATGCTATGAAGTTGACAATAAAAAAGTAAAAGAGTTAGTTGACCAATATGGAATTAACGAATTATTAGCTAGAATATTAGTCAACAAAAATATAACAAATAAAAATGATATGAGCATATTTATGAATCCAACTAGAAAAGATTTTCACGATCCTTTTTTGATGCCAGATATGGAGATAGCTATAAATAGATTGTTAAAGGCTATTGAGAATAATCAAAAGATTATAATTTATGGCGATTATGATGCAGATGGAATTACTAGTACTACTGTGCTTAAATTATTTTTAGAAGAGCGTGGAATGGATGTTAGCACATATATACCAAATAGGTTAAATGAAGGATATGGTCTTAATAAAGGTGCTATTAAGAAAATTTATGATGACGGTTTTAGGCTGATGGTAACAGTTGATTGTGGAATTTCAGGAATAGAAGAGGTTGAATATGCAAATTCACTTGGAATAGAAATGATTATTACTGATCATCATGAACCAGCAGAAAGTTTACCAAATGCAATTGCCGTGGTAGATGCTAAGAGAAAGGACAATGAATATCCTTTTAATCAACTTGCTGGAGTAGGTGTAGTTTTTAAGGTAATACAAGCATTGTCTATGAGGTTAGGTTTAGATGAAAAAGAGTATTTAAAGTATTTAGACATAGTATGTATTGGTACTATTTCAGATATAGTTCCATTAGTGGATGAAAATAGAGTAATTGCAAAACTTGGGCTTAAATTAGTTGCTCAAACTAGAAATATTGGCTTAAGAGCTTTAATAGAAATAATAGGATTTAAGAATATTGATTCTAGCTCTGTTTCATTTGGAATAGCCCCTAGAATAAATGCATGTGGAAGAATGGGCAATGAAAAACTTGCATTAGACTTGTTTTTATGTAAAGATAAAGATGAAGTAACAAAATTAGCTGTTAAATTAAATGAGTATAATATTGAAAGACAGTCAATTGAAAAGCAGATGTATGATGAAGCAGCAGAAATAATTGATGAAAATGAAAAAGATAAAGCATGCATTATAGTAGGAAAAGAGGGATGGCATCATGGAATTATTGGAATTGTTTCCTCAAAAATTACAGAAATGTATTTTAAGCCATCTATACTAATTTGCTTTGAGGGAAATGAAGGAAAAGGTTCAGGAAGAAGCATACCAGGGTTTGATTTGCATGAGGCTCTAATGAATTGCAAGCAATATCTAAAAAAATTTGGTGGACATGCAATGGCAGTTGGGGTTACGGTAGATAAATCGGAGTTTGGAAAATTTAAAAGCGAGTTAGAAGAATATGCAAAAAGTTGCAATGTAGATAAAATTGTACCAATTATAAATGTAGATAGTGAATTATCCTTAAAAGATATAAATGTTGAAGCTGTTAAAAGTTTATCTTTACTGGAGCCTTATGGAGAGGCTAATAAAATGCCACTATTTTTATTTAGAAATCTAAAAATAAACAGTATAAGGTCTTTATCAGAAGGAAAGCATTTAAAATTATCATTAAAAGATGAAAATTTTATGGTAGATGCAATAGGATTTAATATGGGAGAACTGTCTGAAAAATATCTACTTGATGATAAAGTAGATGTGGTAGGAAATTTAGATATAAATAGCTATGGAGGAAATGAAACTGTGCAAATAGTTTTGAAGGACATTAGAAAATCATATTAACTATTTTACTATTTAATGGCTAAAATAAATTTAAAGTCCGCGCAGGGAGTCTCTAATTTAAATAATCGAACGGAGCAGGGAGCTCCGTCGGGACGAAGTGAGATTATTTAAATTAGAACTACCGTTGCAGGACATGCGTGATTTGAAAGCCATTAAATAGTAAAATAATTGCTATGTAGAATTATTTATATAAAAGGGAGACGATGATATGTCAGAATATAAAGAAGTAGGAATTGAAGATATAATCTCTGTTGTAAAGAAAAAAAGGGGAAGAAGAGATACAAAAATAATTCAAAAAGCATATGATTATGCAAAAGCAAAACATGGTGACCAGCTTAGAAAATCAGGAGAGCCATATATAATACATCCTGTGCAGGTAGCATATACACTTGCAAATTTAGGATTGGATGACAACACTATTTGTGCTGCCCTTTTGCATGATGTACTTGAAGACACAAATACAACCTATGATGATTTAGTAAAAGAGTTTAATGAAGAAGTGGCATATATGGTTGATGGTGTTACAAAACTTAGTAAATTGCAGTATGCAAGTGTTGAGGAGCAACAGGTAGAAAATTACAGAAAAATGTTTTTAGCAATGGGAAAGGATATACGTGTTATATTAATCAAACTTGCAGATAGATTGCACAATATGAGAACATTAAAATACCTAACACGTGATAGACAAATTGCAAATGCAAAAGAGACAATGGAACTATATGCACCACTTGCAAACAGACTTGGTGTCTATTCACTTAAGTGGGAATTAGAAGATTTATCTTTTAAGTATCTATATCCAGAGGAATACAGAGAATTAGTTGAAGGAATAGATAAAAAAAGAGAAGAAAGACTTAAATTTATAGAGCTTATAATGGAACAGATTAAAGAAGAATTAAAGAAACAAAAAATAGATGCAGAAGTTACAGGTAGAGCAAAACATTTATACAGTATATACAGAAAAATGAAAAGAGACAACTCAACATTGGACCAAATTTACGATTTATTTGCATTAAGAATTATTGTAAACTCTGTAAAAGATTGTTATGCAGCTCTAGGAGTAGTACATGATTTATATAGCCCAATGCCGGGAAGGTTTAAGGACTACATAGCTGTTCCAAAACCAAATATGTATCAATCGTTACATACTACTTTAATAGGTCCAAAAGGAACACCTTTTGAAGTGCAAATTCGTACATGGGACATGCATAGAGTAGCAGAATATGGTATTGCTGCACACTGGGCATATAAAGAGTCAAGCTTTTTTAGTGGAAAAAAGGCAAATGTAAAAGTAGAAGATGATAAGCTTGCATGGGTAAGAGAAACACTGGAATGGCAAAGTGAAATGCAAGATCCAGAAGAATTTATGCAAACATTAAAAAAAGAATTATTTGAAGATGAAGTATATATTTTTACTCCAAAAGGTGCTATAAAAGTACTTCCAAAAGGAGCGACTCCAATAGATTTTGCATATCAAATTCATGAGCAAATAGGAAATCACATGGTAGGATGCAAAATAAATAGCAAAATGATGCCTATTATAACAAAATTAAACAATGGGGATATAGTAGAAATTATAACATCTGACCAATCAAAAGGACCAAGTAGAGACTGGCTTAAATTTGTAAAGAGTTCGAGGGCAAGGAATAAAATATTAGCATGGTTTAAGAAAAATTTAAGAGAAGAAAACATAGAAAAAGGAAAAGACCTAATTGAAAAAGAGTTAAAGAAAATCGGAATGAAGCATGAGGATTTATTTAAACCAGAATTTGTACAAGTTGCATTAAACAGATATAAATATAATTCGCTAGATGACATGTATGCAAGTGTAGGATTTGGATCAAACACAGCAGGTAAGATAATTGCAAGAATGTTAGAAGAATATAGAAAAGTCCATAAAGCAGATGACATAGAAAAAACAATTGAGCAACTTGCAAAAGAAAAAGAACATAAAGGTAAACCATCACAAAATGGTGTTATAGTAAAAGGAATAGACAACTGCTTAGTAAAACTATCAAAATGCTGTAATCCAGTACCAGGAGACGAAATAATAGGGTATATAACAAGAGGAAGAGGAGTATCGGTACATAGAACAGACTGTGTAAATACAAAAAAATTATTAGAAGAGGGAAACAGAATAATAGATGTATACTGGAGCAAAGATAAGGAAACAACCTATAGTGTTGATATAGAAGTATATGCAAATGATAGAGCTGGATTACTTGCAGACATAATAGCAGTACTAGGAAACAATAAATGCAAAATAGTAGCAGTATCATCAAAAGCAAATAGAGAAAAGATAGCAGTAACAGAATTAACAATCGAAGTAGAAAATATACAGCAACTAAACACAGTGTTAAAATCAATAAGAAAAATAGACAGTGTTTACGAAGTAAAGAGAAAGAAACAGTGATGTCGTTTTGGGGACAGGCCTTTTCGCGACATTTTGAAATTTCAAACGAAAGAAATTGATTAAACAAAAATGTATTTAAGGGAGAAGAAAGATGATTTTAAAACAACTAAAAATAAACTCTGTAATGGAGGGCATAGTGACAAATTGCTACATTATAGTAGATGAAAAAACAAAAGAAACAATGATAATTGATCCGGCTGAAGATGCCGAGAAAATAGAAGAATTATTAGATATATTGGAAGCAAAAGTAAAATACATATATTTGACACATTGCCATGGAGACCATATTGGAGCAGTAGAAAAATTAAGAAAAGACAGAGGAGGAAAAGTACTAATACACAAAGATGATTATGAAGGATTAAGAAATCCAGAAATAAATTTGACAGAGATTCTAGCAGAAAGTGCTATTAGAATTGAAGCGGACTCAAGAGTAAATGATGGTGATGTTTTACATATAGGAGACTTGGAATTCCAAGTGATTCATACACCTGGACATACAAGGGGAGGAAGCAGTCTTTATTGCTCAGAAGAAAAATTGGTGTTTTCTGGAGATACAATGTTTAAAGGAATGTGGGGAAGAACAGATTTGCCAACTAGTAGCTTTGAAGATATAATGAAATCAATTAGCAATAAATTGCTAGTGCTACCTGATGAAACCATTGTATATCCAGGACATGGTATGTCAACAATGATAGAGTATGAAGAACCTATTTATTATAATTTGATGCCAGGGGAAGATTAGAGGTTGAAAAAGGAGGAAATAAGAAATGAGTAAAAGAGTAGAACCAAGGACATTACCTGGGTTTATGGAGCTTTTGCCAAGTGAGCAAATCCAATTTAATGGAATGGTAGATAAAATTAGAAAATCATATGAGAAATTTGGCTTTTTGCCATTGGATACTCCAATTATTGAGATGGCAGAAGTACTTCTAGCAAAAGCGGGAGGAGAAACAGAAAAGCAAATTTATCGTTTTAATAAAGGTGAAAATGATTTAGCACTTCGTTTTGACTTGACAGTGCCACTTGCAAAGTATATTGCTGAGTACTACAATGGCATCACATTTCCTTTTAAGAGATACCAAATAGGAAAAGTGTATAGAGGGGAGAGACCTCAAAAAGGTAGATATAGAGAGTTTTATCAATGTGATATAGATATTATTGGAGATGGAGAACTTAGCATTGTAAATGATGCGGAAATGCCTAGTGTTATTTATACCACAATAAAAGAGTTAGGATTTGATGATTTTACTATTAGAATAAATAACAGAAAGATTTTGAATGGATTGTTTGCAGAGCTTGAGCTTACAGAAAATTCAGTGGAAATAATGAGAATTATAGACAAACTTGAAAAAATAGGCAAAGACAATGTTATAAAATGCTTACAAGATTTGGATGTGTCTGAAGATAAAATTGACAAGATAATGTCTTTCTTAGAGATAGATGGTACTACAGATGAAAAACTAGAAGCATTACAAAAACTAAGCTTTACAAATGACATATTTGTGCAAGGTTTAGATGAACTTTCACAAGTTGTGAAATATGTAAGAGCATTTGGTGTACCTGATACTCACTTCAAAGTAGACTTAACTATTGCAAGGGGGCTTGACTATTACACAGGAACTGTATATGAAACATTTTTAAATGATTATAGAGAAATTGGAAGTGTATGCTCAGGTGGAAGATATGAGAATTTGTCAGAATTCTATACGGATAAAAAAATGCCTGGAGTTGGAGTTTCAATTGGATTAACTCGCTTATTTTACAAGTTAAATGAGCTTAATATAGTAAAAGAGGAGAAAAGGGCAATTTCTAAAGTGCTAGTTGTTTCTATGCTAGAAGACTCAAATAGGGCTTTACAGGTAGCTGCAATGTTTAGAAATGCCGAAATTAATACAGATGTATATTTGGAAGATAAGAAAATAAAAGCTAAGTTTAAATATGCAGATAAGTTACAAATTCCTTATGTAGCAATAATAGGTGAGGAAGAAGAGCAAAATGGTACAGTAAGTTTAAAAAATATGCAAACAGGTGAGCAGGTACAAGTAAGTATTGATGAGGCAATTGAGAAATTGCAGTAAGTAAAATTGAGATGAATTATTAAAAGCCAACAATGCATGCTTTATAATTTTTAAGATTATAAAACATGCATTGTTGGTTTTTAATAAATAACACATTTAGGTTATATTTTTTTGTGTACAAGAATATATTTATATAATAGGAAATTAAGATTTGACTATGTATTTTTTGTGTGTTACATTAAAATTTCTTAAGTATTTTGGTATTTAAAAAAATAAAAACACATTATTCTATACACTTTTGCAGATTTGTACTTTCGTGGTAGTAGAAAGGAAGAAATTATGATAAATTTGGCTGTTATTGAGCTTAAAGATATAATTAAGTATTTGATAAAATTAACAATAACAATTGCAATTATAGTGGGGTTAACTAAGTTTTTTTCTGGATTTAAAACAAAATTAAATGTAGATAAAAATTCATTTTTGGCTTGTTTAGATGTTGTTATACCGAGTATGAAAAATGTTAATAAAAAGCATGAAGAAAAGGACACTATAGCTACTACAGAACCTTTAAAAATGGCTTTGGGGATAGAGCTTGGAATGATGGATAGTGTTAAAAAAAATGATGCGACTCAAGGAAATGTGGAATCTAACACAGTGGCTGATAATGAACTTAGTGTAAATACAACGAATAGTAATGACAAAGCAAATGACAATTTAGAAGAAGCAAAGACAGGAGTAAGTACAAAAGTAATTAAATCAAATGTACCAGAAAAATTTACAACAGAATATAATGGCGTAAAAATTAGAAATGAGACAGATAATATAAAACTTACAGAAGAGATGCTAAAACCAGAAGTTAATGTAAATATGAAAAATATTCTCATATACCATACACATTCGAGTGAAAGTTATACTTCATCAGAAAAGTACAATTATAAGGCAACAGGAAATTTTAGAACTACTGACGTAAATTACAATGTAGTGAGAGTTGGAACAGAACTTACAACATATATGCAACATTATGGATATAATGTTGTACATGATACAACAATTTATGACAAATCGTATAGTGAGTCATATGATAGATCCTTAAAAGGAGTTGCCAAGCTTTTAGAAGAACATGATGATACAGATATATTGTTTGATATACATAGAGATGCAATTGCAGATAGTTCATATGCACCAACGGTGAAAATTGGGGAAGAAGAAGCAGCACAACTTATGTTTGTAATAGGTAGCAATGGCGGTGGAAGTAAGCATGATAATTGGAATGAGAATCTAAAGCTTGCAATTAAAATTCAAGAAAAAGCAAATGAACTCTATCCGGGTTTATTTAAACCTATTGTATTACGTGATAGCAGATATAACCAACAACTTGCAACAGGAGCTAGTATAATTGAAGTAGGAGCAACAGGGAATACAATGGATCAATGCTTAGCTAGTATGAAGTATTTATCGAAAGTGCTAAGTGAGGTATTAAAGTAGAAATAAGAAAAAGTTGTTGCGAGATCAAAATTACA
>CALXWQ010000041.1 GCA_944392435.1 uncultured Clostridia bacterium | reverse complement strand
AACAGTAGGTTCTGGTGTAGTTTCAGAAGTTATTGAATAAAATTTAAAATAAATAAATTGTATAGCGGGGGGCTTGCAAGAAATTGCAAAACTCCTGCTATTTTTCTTGACTTTTTGCCTATTTGATTATATACTATAAACGTGTTTTAGGAGGAATGACAATGCACAAATTAAAGAAAATATTACATGTACTAATGATAACAATTGCATTTATGTTTATTTATACTACTATTACTAAAGCAACAACTGTAGAGATAACAACAGAAACATTAAATCTAAGGAAAGAAGCCTCAACTGATTCTGACATAGTTGCATTAATTTCAATAGGAGATGAATGCGAAGTTTTAGGAGAAGAGGGAGATTGGTATAAGGTACAGTATGGTGAATATACAGGTTATATTAGCAAGGAATATGCAAAGGTAGTAGGAGGTAGTGAAGATGATACTACTTCTGATAATAGTAGTGATAGTAATACTGATGACTCTGATTCGGAAAGCAAAAGTAATAAAAACGATAATTCTTCTAAAGATGAAAATACTGGGGAAGATAATAAAGGGAAAAATGACAATAGTAATTCGGAAAATACTGTTAGTGAAGATGAAACTTCACAAAATTCAACTAGTGAAACAAGTGAAAATTCTAATACAAATACTGTTGCTAAAACTATTAAAAACGTAGATGTAAGGATTGTACCTCTTATAAATGGAAGTGAGATTGGAAGTTTAAAAAGTGGTGCAGAGGTTACTGTTATAAATCAAATTAATGGATGGGCATATATTCAAAACGATGTATTTTCTGGCTGGGTTAGAGCAGATTGTTTAAATATGAAAAATACAGAGAATAGTAGTAATGGTAATGAAGATAATAATAAAAATGATGATGAAAATGAAAAAAAAGATACAGCAAATGAAAAAAATGATAGCAAAGAAGAAAAAAATAATTTTACAGAAAAAACTATGTATGCTACAGATTATATAAATATAAGAAAAGAGCCTAATACAAATGCAGAGGTCCTTATGCTTGTGGAAACAAATACAGCTTTAAAGGTAGTAGGTCAAGAAGGAGATTGGTACAAAGTTAGTACGAGTCAGGGAGAAGCATATGTATCAAAAGATGTAGTATCTGACGAAAAGGTTGAAGTTACAAATAGAGGAAATATAGAAAGAACAAAGACAACTGAAAAGAAAACATCGAGCTCAAATTCATCAAATACAAGTTCTACAAAGGTAAATGATATTGTTTCTTATGCCAAAAAGTTTTTAGGAGTTCCATATGTATATGGAGGAGCAAGCACATCAGGCTTTGATTGCTCTGGGTTTACAATGTATGTATACAATCATTTTGGAATTTCCATGAGACATGGGGCACAGGCTCAAGCAAAACTAGGAACAACTATAAACGTAGATAAATCTTCGAAATCTAGTATGTTAAACAATCTTAAAGAAGGAGATTTAGTATTCTTCTTAGACTATGAAACAATGGACGAAATAGGACATTGCGGAATATACATAGGAGATGGAAACTTCATTCACGCATCTTCAGGCTCAGGGTATTGTGTAAAAATAAATAGCCTATTACCTGGGGAGTATTATAATACTAGGTACTGTGCTGCAAGAAGAATATTGTAAAAATAAACTTCGTCTTGTGTTGTTAAAATTAAGATAAAAAATCTTCGATGTACACAAAGTACGTCTCTGATGTTTTATCTTAATTTTGACAAGCATTATTCGGTCCTTTTTACAAATATATAAAATACAAATAAAAATTATTCGGGGGCAATATAGAAAGGGTGAAATAAAATAAATAGACCAATTTGTGTTGCCTCAATTATGTATATTATCGGAATAATAATTGGGCTATACTTTAAAATAAGTATAGCTTTTTTGTGCGTGATTTTATTGGTAATATTAGCCGTATGGGAATCTTGCTATTTAATACTTAACTTTAAATGTATCAAAAATAAATTTAAGTTAAAAAAATGTATAAAACATTCTATATTTTTACTTTTTATTCTAATAGGTTTTTTGCATGTAAATATACTGGATAAAGATTATGATGCAAAATATAATAAGATTTATGGTGAAATAATTCTTAAAGGAGTAATAATTTCAGAATCTGAGGATAAAGATTATAAATATACATTTACAATAAAAGTAGAAGAAATAAATGGAGATGAAAAATATAAAGATACAAAATTGATTGTAAATATTAATAAAAATAAAATAAATAGCATAGAGCCTGCTTTTGGAGATGAGATAGAGCTAAAAGGAGAATTCATAAAGCCAAATGGTTCAAGAAATTATAAAGGATTTAATTATAAACAATATTTAAAAAGTAAAGGAGTATATGGTACAGTTAATGTAGAAAACTATACAATTATATCTAAAGATAAAATTGATGTTTTTAGTAAGCTAATTAATTTAGTGAAAAATAGCATGAAGAATAATATAAACAAAATACTAAATAAAGAAGAAGCAGCACTATGCATAGGAATATTGGTAGGAGATAGGGAGGCTATTTCTGATGAAACTGAGGATAATTTTAAAAACAGCAATCTGACGCATATGCTTGCAGTTTCTGGTTCACATATTACATATATTATAACTGCCTTAGCTCTACTTTTAGGCAAAATAGGGAAAAGATTTACCAAAATTATAACCATTATTATTTTACTTTTTTTCATGGCTTTGACAGGTTTTACATCATCAGTTATACGAGCGTGCATAATGGGAATTTTAGTGCTTATGGCTAGTATGCTTCATAGAAAATCAGATACAATAAATAATTTAGGGATATCTTCTATAATAATATTATTTACTAATCCATATTCTATAGCTGATGTGGGATTTTTACTGTCATACGGAGGAACAATTGGAATTGTACTATTAGGAGATAAGATAACAAATGGTATATACAAAATTTTAAAAAAAATTACTAAAAATAAGCTAGATATTGAAAGCAAAAATAATAAATTTATGTATAAGGTAGTAAAGTATATAATAATTTCTTTTAGTATAACTCTTTCAGCGAATTTAATAATAATTCCAATAATGGCGTATAATTTTAGTACAGTATCATTTACATTTTGGATTTCAAATATTTTAGCTGCTCCAGTAATGGAAATAGTTACAATATTTGGTTTTATAGTATATTTTGTTTCAATTATTTTTCCACTTTTTGCGGAATTTCTAGGAATTTTTCTTAACTTTCTTCTAAGTATTTTACTAAAGATTGCTGAAGTATCTTCAAATATTATAGGATCAAATGTATATATAAAAACTCCATATGTAATAGAGTGCGTAATTTACTATTTACTAATTTTTATATTATTTGAATTTAAAAAGTTTAAAGTACAAATTAGAGTAAGAGCAAAAAAGTTAGCACAAAAACCTATTTGCATTGTTATGTTAGCTATAATAATTATTGGATGTATAGGAACGAATTTTATTCCCAAGTCACTTAGAATATATTTTGTAGATGTAGGACAAGGCGATTGTACATTAATACAAACACCAACAAATAAAAATATTTTAATTGATGGTGGAGGAAGTGAATTTGGAACATTTGATATAGGTGAAAACACATTGCTTCCATATTTGCTAGATAGAAGAATAACTACAATAGACTATATGATTATATCACATGCAGACAGTGACCATATTGCTGGACTATTTGCTGTAATAGATAATTTAAAGGTAAAAAACATAATTATATCAAAACAAGGTAAAAATTCAGATAATCTAAAAACATTAAATGAATTAGTAAATAGAAATAAAATAAATGTAAAAATTGTAAAAAGTGGAGATTATATAGGAGTAGACAAATATACATATTTTGAAATTTTATTTCCAGAAGAAGAACTTATAAAAGAAAATATACTTAATAACAATTCAATTGTTGCTAAATTTAGCTATAAAAACTTTTCAATGCTATTTACAGGAGATATAGAAGAAATTGCAGAAAAAAAGATATGTCAAATGTATAAGGGCACAAACAAGTTAAATGCTGTAATTTTAAAGGTTGCGCATCATGGCTCTAAGACGTCAAGCACAGAAGAGTTTTTAGAGATTGTAAAACCTAACATTGCATTAATTGGAGTAGGTGAAAATAACAATTTCGGACATCCAAATAAGGAAGTATTAAAAAGAATTAATCAATATACAAACTTAATATACAGAACAGATGAGTGCGGTGAAATAAGTCTTGTTATAACTAGAGAAGGTAAGATTAAAGTGAAAAAACTGATTGAAGACGGAAATTTAGAGTAAAATCGAAAAAATTGTATAATTTCCCCAAATTGTACCATACTAGTATAAAATGATATATGAAAGGAAGAAATAGTATGGATAAAAAGTGGCTAATTTGTATAATTATAGCTATAATATTGGGACTAGCAGTAGGAGTTGGACTTGCTATATATTCTTCGAATTCTAATAAAACAAAGGGCTTAGATATACTAAGTGAAAAGGAACTTGCGGGTGAGAATACATACAATAAAAATAATGTAGCAAACGAAGAAAATGAAATTAATGCATTAGAGACCTCTTCAAAAGAAGAAAATGTGTCTCCAAATGCAATTATTACAAAAAAAATTTATTATACAGCATGTGATCATTTAAAGAAAGAGTCAGAGGAAATACCTAAAGAATTGGTTAATAAATCAGAACAAGAAATAGAAAAAGAATTTAGTGGATGGAAAATTGAAAAATTTTCTCCTACAGAAATAGTGCTGTATAAAGAAATGAGTGAAAATTGCGGAGAACATTACTTTGTACAAGAACATAATGGTGTAATTGGAATATATTCAATAGATGAATATGGTGTAAAAACTTTAAAAGAAGATACAGAAATTATGGTACAATATCTACCAGAAGAAGATATACAGAATTTAAAAGCAGGTGTAGAACTTATAGGATATAATAAATTAACAGAATTTTTACAAGACTATGAATAGAATGTTTGTCTACTGTTTAGTATAATGTTGCATTAGAAAATTACTTAACTTATTTTTATGACTTATAGTTCCACGTGGTAAATATATATTTTGTTCAAATACATGGAGAACAAAATATATATCTACCAGCAAGATGGAACAAACTTTACAAATCTATTTTTACACTAAACAGTAACAATATTTTTGTACCCTACGAAAGTATAGCATAAAAAAAGTTGATTTTTCATAAACAATAAAAAAAGACTAAGAGTACAAATTCGCTCTTAGTCATCTATTTTTAAATTTTCTTTTTTTAAATAGCCTTCTTGATAAAATTGCTTAAAATACATTACTAAAGAAAATACAGTAGCTATAATTGCTAAATAATAAATATAGTCATCAAATCCAAAAAGTGGTTTGGCTGGATTTATACTTGTGTTCCAATATTCTATGAATAATGAACAAACTATTGCAATATAGAATAGTACTGTCGTAAGTTTACCGTACCATCTACTTGATACTACTAATTTTTTACCATAAAGGAATGATGCTCCAGCTACCATAACTAATTCTTTTACAAATACTATAATAAGCATCCATAAAGGTATAATTCCTCTAAATGTTAAGGCAGCTAATACAGCAACTTGAGTGGATTTATCAGCAAGGGGGTCAATTAATTTTCCGAAATTAGTTATAAAATTAAATTTCCTTGCTATGCATCCATCCAATACATCTGTTAATCCAGATATGGTTAAAACTATGAAACCTGCAATGTATTGTCCTGTAAGTATATAATATAATATTGGTATTATTAAAATAAATCTTAGTATTGTTAGCGCATTTGGTATATTCTTTAACATTTTTTGCTCCTTTTTTAATGATGTAAAATATTGTTATATTTGAATAAATAACTATATAATATATAAAGTATTATAGGTTATTGTACATTAAAAGACAATTTATTATCTGTTACTCCTACATTTATAGTTTGACCATTTGAAAGTTCTGTTTTTAATATCATATCTGAAAGTTCATCTTCTAAATATCTTTGTATTGCTCTTCTTAGTGGACGTGCTCCATATTTTACATCAGTACCTTTTTCAAGTAGATATTTTTTAGCATCATCAGATATTTTCATTTTAATATCTTTTTCTGCCAAAGCTTTTTGAGTATCACCTAGCATCAAGTCAACTATTTGCATTAACTCATCATTAGTCAATTGGCTAAATACAACTATTTCATCCACTCTATTTAAAAATTCTGGTCTAAATGTATCTTTTAAAGCATTCATTATTGCATTATTATTTATTTGTCCACCGCCAAAACCTATTGAATTTGTATTTAAATTTGAACCTGCATTTGATGTCATTATGATTATTGTATTTTCAAAACTTACAGTATTCCCTTGTGCATCTGTAAGTCTTCCGTCATCTAATACTTGAAGTAGTATATTAAATACATCAGGATGTGCTTTTTCTATTTCATCCAATAATACTATCGAATATGGATTTCTCTTTACCTTTTCAGTTAATTGACCAGCATCATCATATCCAACATATCCTGGAGGAGAACCAATAAGTTTAGAAGTTGAGTGACTTTCCATGTATTCTGACATATCAATTCGTATAATAGAGTCTTCATTTCCAAACATCTCATAAGCTAAAGATTTAGCAAGTTCTGTTTTACCAACACCTGTTGGCCCTACAAATATAAATGAAGGTGGTCTTTTTGTACTTTTTAATCCTGCTCTATTTCTTCTAATAGCACGCGATACTGCTTCAACTGCTTCATTTTGTCCAACAATTCTTTTATGTAAGTTAGCTTCTAAGTTTAAAAGTTTTTGTGTTTCTGCTTCAGTTATTTTCTTTACTGGAATTTTTGTCCAACTTTCAATAACTTCAGCAATATCTTGAACTGTTAAGTTTTTAAGCTCCATTTTTTTAGATAAGTCTTCAATTTTTTCAGTTAAAGCACATTCCTTAGTTTTAAGCTCAGCAGCTTTTTGATAATCTTCAGTAGAATCTGCTTGTGCAGCTTCCTCTTTTTCTTCTTGGATCTTGGCAAGTTCATTTTTTAGAATTTCTAAATCATACAACTCTTTATTATCTAAGTTTATTCTAGAACAAGCTTCATCTAAGATATCTATTGCTTTATCTGGTAAAAACCTGTCATGAATATATTTTTCTGACATAATAACAGTTTGTCTAATAACATCAGTTGAAATTTTTACTTTATGATAATCTTCGTAATATTTCTTAATTCCATCTAAAATTCCAATTGTATCATCTATAGATGGTTCAGCCACCATAACAGGTTGGAATCTTCTTTCTAAAGCACTATCTTTTTCTATGTATTTTCTATATTCCCTTAAAGTAGTTGTACCAACTAATTGAACTTCCCCATTTGCAAGAGATGGTTTTAAAATATTGGCTGCATTCATAGAATGTTCAGCATCTCCAGCACCAATTATATTATGTATTTCATCAATTACTAGAATAATGTTGCCAAGAGATTTACATTCATCAATTATAGATTTCATTCTTGCTTCAAATTGACCTCTAAATTGTGTTCCAGCAATCATAGCAGTCATATCCAAAAGATAAACTTCTTTATTTAAAAGTTTAGCAGGTACCTTACCATTGGCAATCTTAATTGCTAGTCCATGAGCAATTGCAGTTTTACCAACACCTGGCTCACCAATTAAGCAAGGGTTATTTTTAGAACGTCTATTTAATATTTGAATAACTCTTTGGATTTCTCTATCTCTACCAATAACTGCATCAAGTTGATTGTTCTTAGCTTTTTGAGTCAAATTAGTACCAAAAGTGTCCAATGCTTTTTTCCTTTTATTATTCTTCTTGTCAACTTTTACTTTCTTCTTTCCTGAAGAACTTTGACCTGAACTATTAGAAGCTTCTTCATTTGAATTTCCAAACATATTTGAAAAAATTGAACCCAAAGGAATAGCTCCAAATTGCATTGCACTAGGTGAACCATCTTGATTATATACTTCATTTTCATCTTGAATATCTGAAAAATTCATACCATCAGACATATCATTAAACATTGCCTCGAATTGCTGAGACATATTGTTTAAATCATCTTCTGAAAGATTTGCTTGTTTCATCAAACTATCTATAGGATTAATACCTCTTTTTTTAGCACAATCATAGCAGTAACCTTCTAAGGTATTTTTACCATTATCATCCTTTTTATTAACAAAAACAACTGCATTATTTTTTTTACAGTCTGAACATAACATTATATATAAAACCTCCATTCGAGCATAAGCTCATCAAATTTATATAAAACAACCTATTTTACTATTGTATAAGGGTGCTTGCTAGCATTTTAATACATATTATATCATACAGCAAAATAGGCTCAAAGTCAATAAAATTTATGTGAAATTTATGTGTATAA
>CALXWQ010000040.1 GCA_944392435.1 uncultured Clostridia bacterium | reverse complement strand
TTGAAATTTAGTATAATGTAGTAAGTTCAATTGCGAGTATGCTGGAATTGGCAGACAGGCACGTTTGAGGGGCGTGTGCTATAAAGCGTATGGGTTCGAGTCCCATTACTCGCACCAAAATAAAATTTTAATAAAAATACTTGTACTTTTGTGAAATAACATATATAATATATATGTTATTTTCGTTAAAGGAGGATACTGAAAATGTCATTTATAGATGGACTAAAAGATAAAGCAAAGCAAAATATAAAAACAGTCATATTAACAGAAAGTGAAGATAAAAGAGTTTTAAAGGCAGCTCAAAAAGTTAAAGAAGAAGGGTTTGCTAAAATTATTCTTATAGGAAATGAAGATGACTCTAACAAGCTTGCAAAAGAAAATAATATTGATATATCTGGAATACAAATAATAAACCCAGAGACTTCTGAAAAGTTTGAAGAATATGCAAATGCTTTTTATGAGTTAAGAAAAGCTAAAGGAATGACAATAGAAAAGGCAAGAGAAACATTAAAGGACAATATGTATTTCGGTACAATGATGGTAAAATTAGGAGATGCTGATGGCTTAGTATCTGGTGCTTGCCATTCAACTGCAAATACATTAAGACCTGCTCTTCAAATATTAAAAACGGCTCCTGGCACAAAGCTCGTTTCAGCATTTTTTTTAATGGTTGTTCCAGACTGCGAATATGGAGAAAATGGTATTTTTATATTTGGAGATAGTGGATTGGTAGAAAATCCAACACCAGATGAACTATCTGAGATAGCAATTTCATCAAGCAAAAGTTTTGAACAATTAACTGGAAAACAATCAAAAGTTGCAATGCTTTCATATTCTACATATGGAAGTGCACATTCTGAATTGACAGAAAAAGTTATTGAAGGGACAAAATTATTGAAGGAAAAAGTGCCTGATTTAATTTGCGATGGCGAATTGCAATTAGATGCTGCTATAATTCCAGAAATTGCAGCCAGCAAGGCACCAGGAAGTCCTTTGAAAGGAGAAGCAAATACATTAATCTTTCCAAATTTAGATGCTGGAAATATTGGATATAAATTAGTACAAAGATTAGCAAAAGCAGAGGCGTATGGACCACTTTGTCAGGGAATTGCAAGACCTGTAAATGATTTATCAAGAGGTTGCAATAGTGACGATATAGTTGGAGTTGTCGCAATTACTGCAGTGCAATCAGCTAGTATGTAAAATTATTTGAATATGGAGAAAAATGTTCAAGTGTGATGGACAAAGATTATGTTGTATTTTATTTGATTAACCACAAGTTGTGAATTTTTAAAGGATAGAATACAAAAATATAAATTATAAATAAAATTTAGGAGGTTTTGATAATGAAAATTTTAGTTTTGAACTGTGGAAGTTCGTCAATAAAATATCAATTAATTGATATGGAAACAGAAGAGGTAATGGCAAAAGGGTATTTAGAGAAAATAGGTCTAGAGGACTCTTTCTTAACACATACAGTTAATAGCGAAAAACACAAGATAGAAAAGAAAATAGCTAACCATGAAGAAGGAATAAAGTTAGTTATAGAACAATTATTAGATAAAGATTATGGAGTAATTAAAGACTTAAAAGAAATAGATGCTGTAGGACATAGAGTTGTTCATGGCGGTGAGAAATTTAGTGGATCTGTAATAATTACAGATGAAGTTGAAGATGCAATAAAAGAATGTATTCCACTTGCACCACTTCATAATCCAGCAGGAATAACAGGAATTGAAGCTTGTAAAAAAGCTCTACCAGGACTTCCAATGGTTGGAGTATTCGATACAGCATTCCACCAAACATTACCTAAAAAAGCATATATGTATGCTATACCATATGAATATTATGAGAAATATGGTATTCGTAAATATGGTTTTCATGGAACATCACATAGATTTGTTTCAAAAAGGGTTGCAGAAATAATGAACAAACCTATAGAAGATTTAAAAATAATAGCTTGCCATTTAGGACAAGGTGCTAGCCTATGTGCAATTAAGGATGGAAAATCTATAGAAACTACAATGGGATTAACACCACTTGCAGGTGTACCTATGGGAAGTAGATCAGGTGATATAGATCCATCAATTGTTACATTCTTAATGAAAAATGAGAATTTGTCATCTGATGAGATGGATACAATTCTAAATAAAAAATCTGGTAAATTAGGTTTGTCAGGTGTTAGTATTGATGATAGAGACATAGAAGCTGCAGCAGAACAAGGAAATGAAAGAGCTCAACTCGCAATAGATAATTTTGTATATCAAGTTGCAGGATATATAGGAAAACTTGCTGCTCAAATGAATGGCGTAGATGTAATAACATTTGCAGGAGGAATAGGAGAAAATGGAATAGACGCAAGAAAACAAATATGTGAATACTTAGAATTCATGGGCGTAAAAATAGACGAAGAGAAAAACAACTGCAGAGGAAAAGAGGTAGAAATTTCTACAGACGATTCTAAAGTAAAAGTATATGTTGTTCCTACAAATGAAGAGCTAATGATAGCAAGAGATACTAAGGAATTGGTAAGTAAATAATATTTATTAAAATCATAATTCACGACATATTAAAGTAATATATTTAAAATTTGTTCATCGTGTTGATAGATATATTTTCATCCACTTATTCAAATAGAAAAATATATCTTGCTACGTGGAATTTATAGTTAATAAATTATATTACTACATTCTTTTATGAAATGCTGTGAATTATGATTTTATGCTAATAAGGAGGAAGAATATGGAAGAAGAAACTAAAAAAAGCTCGAAAAAAATAGGGATTATTGTTGGAATATTTGTTTTACTAATTCTTATAGCAGGTGGAGTCACATGGTATATTATTTCCAATATGGATCAAAATACTCCTGAGGAAGTATTTAATGCGTATATTGATTGCTTGAAGAAACAAGATTATGAAGGAATGTATTTACTATTATCTGATTCAACTAAAGCTCGTGTAGACCATGATACATATATCGCGAGAAATAAAAATATTTATGAGGGAATAGAGGCTACAAATATTGAAGTAAGTAATGTTACTTCTAATATAGATAAGAAAAATAAATCATACACAGTAACATATACAATGTCTTTTGATACTTTGGCAGGTGAATTATCATATGACTATACTATGAATTTTGATAGACAAGATGATAATAGATATTATGTAGACTGGCATTCTAGTTTAATTTTTCCTGACTTGGAAGAAAACTATAAAGTTAGAGTTTATGCAACTGCAGGAAGTAGGGGAGATATATTAGACAGAAATGGAAAAATACTTGCTACAACTAATGAAAATGGCCAAAGAGAATATCCTTATGGAGAAGTTGCAGCACATTTAGTAGGATATATAAGAGGAATTAGCGCAGAAGAGCTAGAAGCTCATAAGGGAGAAGGATATACAGAAAGTAGTTTAATTGGGAAAACTGGCTTAGAACTTGCATTTGAGAATAGATTAAAAGGCAAAAATGGTAGTGGAATATATATTGTTGATGAAAATGAAAATACAATAAAAACTATAGCAGAAACCAATATTGAGGATGGAGAAAATATTAAAACTACAATAGACATTGAGCTACAAAAAGAAATATATAATGAATTTAAAGGTGATAACGGACTTTCAGTTGTAATGAACTCACAGACTGGAGAAGTATTAGCTATGGTAAGTACTCCTAGTTTTGATACTAATAAATTTATTACAGGATTTACAGATGAAGAATGGAATGCTTTAAGTTCTAGCACAGATACTCCAATGTTTGCAAGATATGAAAGTACATGGGCTCCTGGTTCATCATTTAAACCTGTAACTGGTGCTATAGGAATGACCACTGAAAGTTTTAAGGCAGACGAAAATTTTGGAACAAGTGGCACAAGCTGGCAAAATAATTCAAGTTGGGGTGACTATAAAGTTACAACATTAACTACTTATGGCGGTGCAGCAAATCTAAGAAATGCATTAATTTATTCAGACAATATATATTTTGCAAAAGCTGCATTAAAAATTGGAAGTGAAAGGTTTGCCCAACAATTATTAAATATAGGATTTAATAAGTCAATTGATTTTCCTATTTCAATGTCAACATCACAATTTGCAGAAAACAATGAATTCGCTTCAGAAGTACAACTAGCAGATTCAGGATACGGGCAAGGAAAAGTACTAGTAAACCCTTTACATATGGCAGCTATTTATTCTGCTTTTGTCAATGACGGAAATATGATAAAACCATGCATTGAATCTAATAATAATACGGAGTATTTGGTAAAAAATGCTTTTTCAAAGGATGCAGCAGACGAAATAAGAGAGGATTTGATTCAAGTAGTTGAAAACAGTAATGGTACAGCTCACGAAGCACAAATTAATGGCGTAACCATAGCAGGAAAAACTGGTACGGCAGAATTAAAAGCTTCAAAAGAAGAAGAAGGAGAGGAACTAGGCTGGTTTAATGCAATAGTAGTTAGTGATAATAAAAATGAGCAAATAGTTACTATTAATATGATTGAGAATGTTGAAAATAGGGGAGGTAGTCATTATCTTTTACCTAAAGTAAAAAATATCATTAGCTCATATTTGAAATAGATTTCTAGCAATTAGAATTTAACTGGTTATGTTTTAGTTCAAGTTAAACTCTAATTGCTAGAACTTTTTATTTTGAATAACACTTCACTTTACATAATAGCATATTATATATTAATATGTTAGTGGAAAGGAGTGTTGTTTTTGAAATTAGAAGGAATAAAGATTGGATTTGCATTTACAGGATCTTTTTGTACTTTTAAGACTGTAATAGAAGAATTAAAAAAGATAAAAAAGGAAAATGCAGATATAATACCTATTATGTCATTTAATTCATATAATTTAGATACTAAATTTGGAAAGGCACAGGAATATATTGATGAAATAAAATTAATAACAGAGAAAAATGAAATAATCCATACTATTCAAGGTGCAGAGCCTATTGGACCTAAAAAGTTAACTGATATTATGGTAATTGCACCTTGTTCACGGAAATACAATAGCTAAATTAGCAAATGGAATAACAGATACTCCAGTACTTATGGCTACAAAGTCACACTTGCGAAATGGTAATCCTGTGGTTTTGGCTATATCTACTAATGATGGATTATCTGGAAGTGCAGAAAATATAGGAAAATTATTAAATAGAAATAATTATTTTTTTGTTCCATTTAAACAGGATAACCCAATAACTAAGCCACGTTCTATTGTAGCAGATTTTAAATATTTAATCCCTACAATCGAAAAAGCACTAGATGGGGAACAGATAGAGCCAATTTTATTGTAAAAATTAGCACACACCAATTAATTTTGAATACAATTATTGATGTGTGCCAATTTTTGTTATATATTAAATTTTATATTTCTCATGTACAACGTGGCTAAGTTTCTTATTCAATCATATTTCCTTTAAATTTTTCATTCTGTAACAATCCTAATAAAAACCAAAAGACTGGTGCGACACCAATTGTACTAATGTTAAAGAATGCTTGTACTAAGTATGATATGATTCCTACAAATAATATGAATGTTGAATTATTTGTAAACACATCTTTTCTACTAAAAATTATTTGAAATATGAACGCTAAATAAACTATTAATGCTGGGACTCCAATAGTTGCTGCTATTTGCAAATATTCATTATGAGCTTTATCGACAATAGTATGAGTTTTAATCATTCTCTCAATAGCTTCTTCATGAACGTTAATGATTAAGGCATCTTTTAATGTATCTGGACCAGTTCCGAGTAAAGGAGTAATCGCAATTGATTTTAATGTCAAGATCCAAATGCTAATTCTACCGGATCCAGCACTTCCTGCATTATTATTTAATAAGTTCTCAACATCTTTTTCAATCAATTCAAGTCTTGAATTTAAATTGTTAATACTATTATTGCCAGAAAAATTTTCTGTAATAAATGTTGGGGGAGTTAACACAAAAATAAATATAACGATAAAGCCAATTGATATAGACAATACACGTTTTAAAATATCCATATTGAAATTTTTTATTACATATATAATTCCTATAATAGTTGCAACAGCTAATCCAACCCAAGAACTTCTTGTCATACTAACTAGCATTCCCCAGAAAGATAAAAAGCATAATATTAAGTAAGTTTTTCTATTTTTAATAATATATAATCCCATAAAAGTAGGAACTACAATTGCCATAAAATTTCCGAAAAAGTTTCGATTGCCAAATGTTGAAGAAGCAAAGCTTGGAACAAATGGAATATTGAATATATAGTATAAAGGAAATATATTGTAATATTGCAGAATTCCTATTATGGCAGTTATAGAAACTGTTATAGTAGCAAATATTTTTAACTTTTTATTATATGAGAAAAAATATTTAGCACAATAGTATGTTAAAAAGTAAACTGTTAAACTTAAAAAGCCTTCATATCTATTCTCATCACCAATTAATGCTGTACTCGGATTGATAGAAAATATTGTACTTAAAAGTGTTAAAATAAAAAGGACAATTAATGTTTTATCTATCAAATCAAATTTTAATTTTCTTCGAATTATAATTAAGCAAATTAATAAAATTGCACCACATACGAGTAAAACACATATTTTGAGTAAATTGTATGGAATAATGTCTACTTCTCTTGGTGTGATTAATAGTGGAATTAAAAATATTATTACACACAAAGCAATATTTATTATTTTATTTGCTATTTTTTCTATTTTGATTGATACTAATTGTTTTTTGCTATCTTTTACACTATTTTTTTTGAGTAAATTTTTATCAATGCTATTTACTATTTCATGCATCTTTCGTTTCTCCATTTCTATTATTTCTAATGATTTTCCCATATATAACAAGGTTAATTTGCCTTGTTGAGTACAAAATTGCGAAGCAAATTTGTGCACGTGGACGTCGAAAATCTTTGATTTTGTTAACTCCAAATTTTCTTATAAATTTCCTAAAGGATTTTTTTCTAGGGCATCTCTTACTTGTTCATTACTAACATGAGTATAAATTTCTGTTGTAGATATGCTTTTGTGACCTAGCAATTCTTGTAAAGCACGAATGTCAACTTGTCCATATTGATACATTAATGTCGCTGCTGTGTGACGTAGTTTATGTGTAGAATATTTTGAGGTATCCAGTCCAGCTTTTCTCAACTCTTTTTCTACAATATATTGCACAGTTCTGTTACTAATTCGTTCATGTCGTTTGCTTAGGAATAAAGCCTTATTTGAAGCTTTAGAATCATTTTTTACACCTTCTTTAGGTCTAACTAATAAATAATTATTTATAGCATTTATACAAGCTTTATTTAAGTATATTGTACGTTCTTTATTACCTTTTCCTATTACATTCATTTTGTATTCATTAAAATCTATATCCTGAATATTTATTCCAATTAATTCAGACAAACGCAATCCACAATTAAGAAACAGTGTAATTATTGCATAGTCACGTTCTTTGTTTTCATCGTTATCATCATTTTCAGTAACACTAAGTAACTTCTTGCTATCATCTAAAGACAAATATTTAGGTAATCTCTTGTCTAGCTTAGGTGTCTCTAAATTTTGGGCAGGATTATTTTCTATTAAATGTGTTTTTTGAGATAAATATGAAAAAAAGATTCGTATTGTTGAAATCTTTCTTGCTCGCGTTGCTGGTTTACTACCGTTGATTTAATGCAAGGTAGGAGAGAAAAGAGTGTATATCTTCTAAAGTGATCTTTTTTAAAGTATCTAAATTAAAGTCTTTTACACTAATTTTTTTAAAATCAGTTTCTTTAGTTAGCTTAAAATGTATTTTCATATATTTTAAAAACATATTTAAATCATAATTATATTCCTTTACTGAATTTGGTGATTTATTTAAAATAGTAATTGAATAATCAAGAAAAGAATTTACATATTCAGGATTTTGATCAGGATTAATCATAAAGTTTTCACCTCCCAAAATATTCTTTTGTTTCTTATAATATATAATAACTAATTGCACAAAATTTATTGATATAATAATATATCAATAAACGAAAAAATGCAATAGATATATTACATATTAAAAAAATATATAGAGAGAAATAGGCATTTTGAAGATTTTGAAAAAAATCCATAATTTATCCTATGTGAAATATTGTGCAATGTGCAAACAAGGTCCTAAAAGATTATATGTTAAAAGGATATGCAGTAAATCAAAAAAGACTAGAATACTTAGAAGTTTCAGAGGATATCAGTATATGGTGTCTATTATTTTGCTCCTATGCCTAATTGCGCAAAACTTTGATAATACAAACCAAAAATTATACATGTTTTAAAAATATGTATAATTTTTTTGATTTTTTATACATATTTATTGAATAGCTTTCTTGACATTTCATATACATTTGAATTATAATATGTATATGAAATGT
>CALXWQ010000039.1 GCA_944392435.1 uncultured Clostridia bacterium | reverse complement strand
TTTTTGCGTACACCAGTATTATTTTAACACATATGTGTCCTTTTTGCTATATATTAATTAAAAAAAGTGATAAATTGAGCACCACTCCCAATTTGTCACTTTTTTCTTAGTATGATAAAATTCGTTTTATATCAACTATATCTTTTGTAATAGGGATGTTTGATTGTTTACATAACATGTTTTTTTACTTTCTAATTTTTTACAAAATTAGAAAGTCGCACTCAGGCGCACATAGTAGCTGTCGTTAAACACATAGAAGTAGCTTATACCACCATCGTTGACGTTCGCGTACCATGCGTTGCGCGTATCACTCTGTGAAGATGACCAATAATCGTTAGAAAGTCCGTAATCTTGATAATTATCGCTAGTTATTCCTAAATTGTCTCCGAATGCCCCCCATTCTCCTCTTGATGGTACGAACCATGTTGGATTATTTATGTCTCCTACTTCTGTTTGGATTACTCCCCACATATCATCTTTACTTCCAGTATTTTGTGCTCCGTAATCCTCGTTATTCCATTTTTCTATCATAGTTTTCGTATTTGCTCTTCCTGTTCCAAAATTTCCTGACGTTGTCGTGGCATAATCTTTCATCTTCTTCTCATTTGCTGCATCATACCAGCAGTATGTTGTTCCTGGATTTACATCTTCTAGTGCCATTACATAAAATCTTTCTTCTCCTTCACTTCCTTCTTTTACTGTTAGTACATCTTTTGTTCCAAATTTTCCATCATAGTCTTCTTTACTTACATAATATTCTTTTAAATTTGTTTTCGCACTATATGAATATGAGCCATAATAACTATCTCCCCATTGTCCGCTCTTTGAAAATGCTAAATCTACATATATTACTCCATCTACGCTTCCATTTCCATCTACATCAGCATAGTATCCTACATATGTCTGTATTTTCGTTTTTACATTCTCCGTATCTGTTCCTTTATTATTTGCTTTATCATATGCCTCTACTTTTATTTCATAGCTTGTTTCTGCTGTTAATCCTTCAAATTTATAACTTGTTTCTGTTGTTGTTTTCTTTAATTCGTTATTCAAATAATACTTATATGTGTTGCTTGTTGCCAAACCACTTTGTCCATCATTTGCTGTTACACTTACTTGTATACTATTGTATGTTATTTCTCCTACAGATATTTGTACTGTTGGTGCTGTTCCATCTAGTATATTTACACTTGCATAATCTCCATGGTTTTTTCCATCATATAATCTTGCAAATACTGTGTCTCCATGGTTTAGACTTCCTACTGTTCCTCCATTTGATATTGTTTGCCATTTTCCTTCTGTTGTTGTATTTACTTGATATTGTATTTGTAAGCTTGTACTTGTTGTTAATGTTGTACTTGCTTTTCCACTTTTCCATGTTACTGGTCCTGCTACAATATTTCCTTGGGTTAAGCCTTCACTTGCTCCTCCTATTGTTGCTGTTTTTTGATTTAGCAAGCTTCCCGTTCCTATGTTTCCTGCTTTATCCGCTTTTGCTTCTACTTTTATATCATAACTTGTTCCTTGGTCTAGGTTTGTGAAGGTGTAATTTGTTTGTGAAATGTTGGTTGCTCCACTTGGTGAATTGTAACTTCCATCTCCTTCGCTTGTTTTCTTAATGTAATATGTGTATGTTACATTTTCTGCCATTCCACTTTCATTATCACTTGCACTTACACTTACTGTTACACTATTTGTTGTCGTTCCTCCTGCTGTTACTATTACTATTGGATTGTTTTCATCTTTTATTTCTATTGTTGTTTCTGGTCCGGTTACTGTTCCATTTGTTAATCTTGCTGTTACTTTATCTCCGTGGTTTAAGTTTGTTATTACTCCTGAATAGTTTGTCCAGTTTCCACTATTTATTTTGTATTCTATTGTATATTGTGTCTCTGTTGTTTCTAATTCTATACTTGCTTTTCCGCTACTCCATGTTGTTGCTCCTTTTTGCTGTACTGTTCCAGTGATGTTTCCTATTGTTATTTTATTTGATATTGTTTCTGTTTTATTTCCACCTTTATCTACTGTTAATATGTGTAAATAGTATTCTCCTGTTGTGCTACTGTTTAATGTTATTGTTTCTTCATTTGAGCTAAATGTTCCTGTATAGCTTCCTGCTTCTGTTCCTATTTCACTTGCGGTTTGGTTCATTATCCATTTACTTTGTGATAAATCAACTCCACTTTCATTATCTATATGTGTTACTTTTGCTGTTAGTGTGTCTCCTGCCGTTAAATTTTCTTTGTTTAATTCTACTACTGCTTTGGCTGGCGCTTTTGTGTCTAGTACTTGTTTTTCTTGGGCTTGACTTGCTTTTTCTCCATCTGTTAATCTTGCATACACTTTATCTCCATGGTACAAGTTTTCCACACTTTCTCCACTATTAATTGTTTTCCATTGATTTTCTACTGTTCCGTTTACTTGGTACTGGATTATGTATTTTGTTTCAGTTGAACTTTCTTCACTTGCACTTGTTTCACTCGAATTTACTGCACTAGAACTCACCTCTACACTTGCCCTATATCCTGACCATACTACTTCTCCAAATGTTATTGTCCCTTCTGGGATTTCTTCACCTGGTCCAGGTTCTGGATCTGGTTCATCTGGGTCTGGCTCGGTTGGATTATCTATTTCATTTCCTCCCATTGTATTTGCAAACTCTCCCATTAAGCTATTCATTCCCTCTTGCTCTGCTATTACTGAATTTGCTGCCATATCTTTGGCTAGTTGTGCTTGTTTTATTAGCCCATTATCCCCAAATGCCATGTTCATTGTTATGCTTGCTAGTATTATTATGATAATTATTGTAATGACTAGTGCCACTAAAGTTATTCCACGCGCACTCTTTAGATTTTTATTATTTTGAACGTTTTTGCATTGTATTTTTAATTTCTTAACTAAATTTTCTTTTCCTCTATCTGTTTTATTATTCATGTATTTGCGTGCCTCCTTTTATTATATAATTTTTATATTGTTACATTCATAGCTCGCCAATTACTGTATATTCTAAAATATAGAATGTTTTTTACGGTATATTTATAAATGTCAACCGGCAAGTTGTGAATTGTAACATTTTCTTCTTTATCATTCTAATGTAGTCTCACATGTAGCATATATGTTTTACCAAGAAATCTTTTCACGCATACTTATCTTTTTCTCCAGTTCTTCTATTTGTACATATTGAACATGCTTCACAAGCACGCAAAAAGGATAGAATATGTTTTTCAAAACCTGTATTTGCAATTTTTATCTTGCATACAAGTTTTTTAAACTCATATTCCATCCTTTTTTTGATGTTTTTTATGATATTTATTTTGTTATTTTTATTTCTTTTTAATTCTTTTTCTTCTTTATTTTTTGCACTACAAATAAAGTCTATTTTCTTTAGACTTTTGCTCTCTCTCTCTCTCTCTCTCTTACAGTCTCAATGGTTTCACGCATTTTATTCTTTTTCATTCGTCATTTTCCTTTCTTGTTTTTTTCACTTTATTTTAAAGTTCTACTTAATTTTATACTATTGTTATTTTTTTGACAAGTGCTTTTTACTAATTTTCATACCTTTTTACTAATTTTCATACCTTTTCTACATATACCTTATCATTTACTGCTACTACTGTATATTTGTGTAAGTTTGAAATTCCTCTTATCTCCCAAATTCGCCATATTCCTCTATTTGTTTTTTGGCTTCTTTCTGTTTTCTCTCTAGTCTTGCCTCCTCACTTTTCTTCAAATATTTAAACTCTATTGTTATTGCTTTGTAGCCTTTTCCTTTATCCTTTTGGATTAACAATATGTCTGGATATTTTCTTTATTTTTCTGCTAACTTCTGTATTTTTTCTAAATATTCTGTCTTGTCTATATAATAATGGCCGTCTTCTATTATCTCTTCATAATTGCTTATTCCGTATGGTAACTTTTTATTTAATTACCTTCCACAATTTTTTAGTTGTTAACTTTATTAATTTTTGCTTACACCAGTATTATTTTAACATATCTATTTTCTTTTTGCTATACAATAATAAAAAAATTACTATTTAAAGCTTTTTTGTAACATTTCTGTTATATTTTTGTAATATTTTTAATTTTATGTATATTTTGAAATTTTTTGGAAAATATATAAATGAAATTATTTTAATTGGAGGTTGATTTTTAGTGGGTATAGAAAAACATTTAAGTATTACAGGAACATCAAGTGTTTCGTGGAAGGATGCAGTTATTCAAGCTGTTGCTGAAGCTTCTAAAACAATAGATTATTTGTCTTCTGTTAGAGTTATTGATCAAAGGGCAAAAATAGATGGCCGCAAATTAATACAATATTATGTAGATTTGGACTTATCTTTTGTTGTTGATAGAGACAGAGATTAATTTGGCCATATATTTTTTATTGTATTAAATAAAAAATATATTTATTTTCTTGAATTTTTTCAAATTTAAAACACATTATTTATTATATACACTCTCGATAATTTAAAATATAGAAGCTTTTATTAAGCTTAGAAAGGATGAATATGAAAAAAATTGAAACCAAACAAGAATATATTGATTACGTAGATCAAAAGTCTCCCAATTCTCCTATTCTTAAGAATTGCTTTAATGCGTTTTGGGTTGGTGGATTAATTTGTTCTATTGGTCAGATTATCTTCGATTTTTGTGAATTTAAAGGGCTAGATGAAACCACATGCTCAACTATTGTATCCATTACTTTAATAGGCATTGCAGCTTTGCTTACAGCTCTCAATATTTTTAATAAAATCGGAAAATTTGCAGGTGCAGGCTCCCTTGTACCAATTACCGGATTTGCCAACTCTATTGTCTCACCTGCTATTGAATACAAATCGGAAGGCTATGTAATGGGTGTGGGTGGAAAAATGTTTACTGTAGCAGGTCCAGTTCTGGTATTTGGCATCTCAGCTTCCGTATTAGTTGGAATTATTTCTTTATTTTTTATGCAATAGTTTAAATTTCCAGAGTTTTGTAACCACATTATTTAATTTTTAGAAAGGATGATTAGATGAATAAAGTCGGAAAACAAACAATTAAATTTTCTTCTCCACCATATATTATAGAAACATCTTCTATAGTTCGGGCCAAAAGAAGCTGATGGTCCTCTCGCAAAATATTTTGATCAATGCTTAGAGGATGAGTTCTGGGGAGAAAAAACTTGGGAAAAAGCCGAAAGTAAAATTATTAAAGAAAACGTTAACTCTGTTATCGCTAAATCTGGAATTTCAAGTCAAGATATAGACTTTTGCTTTGCAGGAGATTTATTAAATCAATGTATTTCTTCTAGTTTTGGATTACGAGAAATGAATATACCTTTTTTTGGAATTTTTGGTGCTTGTTCAACTTTTGTAGAGGGGATGTGCCTTGGTAGTATATTTATAGATGGAAATGCTGCTCAAAATGTTCTTTGCGCTACATCAAGCCATTTTTGTAGTGCTGAAAAGCAATTTAGATTTCCATTAGAATTGGGAAACCAAAGGCCTCAAACAGCGCAATGGACTGTAACTGGCTCTGGAGCAGCTATTTTATCTAATTGTAATAAAGGAAATAAGTGTCCTCAGATAACATATATTACACCAGGAAAGATTGTAGACATGGGAGTAAAAGATGCAAATAATATGGGAGCTGCAATGGCACCTGCAGCGTTAGATACATTGATAACACATTTTCAAGATACAGGCAGAAAACCTAGCTATTATGATGCTATTATAACTGGCGATTTAGGTTATGTAGGAAAAGAAATATTAACGGAGATGGCTGAAACTAAAGGTTATAATATTAAGAATAATTATAACGATTGTGGAGTACTTATTTTTGATAAAGATGCACAAGACACTCATTCAGGTGGAAGTGGTTGTGGTTGCGTCGGTTCAGTTTTTTCTGGATATTTCTATAGAAAACTAAAAGAAGGAAGCATAAATAGAATTTTATTAATGGCTACAGGTGCTTTGATGAATTCAACCAGTTCTCAACAAGGAGAAAGCATTCCTGGTATAGCACATGCAATTTCTATTGAGAACTTAAATATTTAATTTTAGATAACTCCGATTGTCTTTAGCACTTATATTTATTTTATGATATTGTTCTTGTATTAATTTTTCTTATACAGTCATTTATTAATATAAGATTTATAATTTAGTAGTTAAAAATTGATTGTAAATATTATTTATAAAATGGTGAATTTGTATGGATTTTTTACAAAGTATAGATTGGATGCAATTACTCAGATGCTTTGTTGTAGGTGGTCTAATTTGTATAATTGGTCAAATTTTAATTGACAAAACAAAACTTACTTCGGCAAGGATATTAGTTATATTTGTAACTACAGGTGTATTTCTCGGAGCACTTGGAATATATAAATATGTAATAGATTTTGCAGGTTGTGGAGCAACAGTCCCTTTGCTCGGGTTTGGTGCAAACCTTGCAAAAGGTGCAATTACTGAGGCTCAAACTTCTGGGCTTCTTGGAGCATTTATTGGAGGTGTAAAAGCATCAGCTGGCGGAATTACAGCAGCAATCTTCTTTGGTTACATTGCCTCCCTAATTGCTAAACCTAAAATTAAGAAACAATAAAATTGACAAAAGGGAGTATCCCTTTTGTCAATTTGTTTTAAGCTTTTTTTGCAAGTTCTGCAACTTCTGTAAAAGCTTTTGGATCTGTTACAGCAAGTTCTGCTAACATTTTTCTATTTATAACAACATTAGCTTTTTTAAGTCCTGCTATTAATTTGCTGTATGTTAATCCATTCATTCTTGCTGCTGCATTTATTCTTGCTATCCATAATTTTCTAAAATTGCTTTTTCTATCTTTTCTTCCTACATATGCATACATTCCTGATTTCATAACAGCTTGTTTAGCCATTCTAAATCTGTAATGTTTTGCACCATAATATCCTTTTGCTCTCTTTAATATTTTTTTATGTTTTTTACGTGTAATTATTGCTGTTTTTACTCTTGCCATTTTTTATTCACCTTCCTTAAAAATTTCATTTTACTTTCTTTTCTAACTTTATACTTTATGTAAGTTAAATCAAAATATTTTTCACTTAAATATCAAATTCGAATCAAAAACAAGTATTACTAGGCGAACGAGTAAAAATTTTGAAATAGTACGTGTTGTACATTGAAAAAAAATTTTTATGAAGTTCAACCAAGTAAGACGAAGTTTTTCATTAAAAGTTTAGTTTCCATAAGGCAACAATCTCTTAATCCCTGCCTCACATGTCTTATCTGCATAAGCATCTTGCACTTTTCCTCTAGATTTTGCTCTAGGAGTTTTATTTGCTAAAAGATGTCTCCTATTTGATTTTGTTCTTTTTACTTTACCTGTAGCAGTATACGAATATCTTTTCTTTGCTGCTTTGTTTGTTTTTAGTTTTGGCATAATTTATTCCTCCTTGTAATTTATTTTCTATGTCAAAATATATCTTAATAGATACATTTATCTAACTAATTTTATTCTTTATGGTTTTGCACTATTATGTACATTAAATTTGATTTACTATTTATCTGATTTCTTAGATAATATAATAAACATATTTTTTCCTTCTAAAACAGCTTTCTTTTCAGGAGATGCAATGTCTGATAAAGCTTCTATAAATTTGTTTAGGTTTGCCTCACCAAGCTTTACATAGTTTAGCTCTCTTCCTCTAAATCTTACTGTTATTTTTACTTTGTTACCATCTTCTATGAACTTTCTAGCATTTTTCGCTTTGAATTCAAAATCATGTTGTTCAATGTTTGGTGTAATCCTTATTTCTTTTAGCTCAAATGTTTTTTGCTTTTTCTTAGCTTCTTTTTCTTTTTTAGCTTGTTCAAATTTATATTTGCCATAGTTCATTATTTTGCAAACTGGTGGCTCTGCATTTGGCGCAACTAAAACCAAATCTAGCTTTTTCTCAAATGCTAAGTTTAAAGCTTCATTAAGTTTCATTACTCCCTTCTTTTCTCCATTTTCATCAATTACTTGAACTTCTCTTGCTCTAATTCTTTCATTAATAGGTAATTCTTGTTTTATATTTAACACCTCCAAAATTATAACTGAAACAACGAATGTCGCTTCTTTATTAATAAAATAAACATATAGATATTATTCTGATTTTAATTTCCATATTATGATTAGGAAATTTCAGCCAATAACTATTTTAACTATTTTTAAGTTAAAGGAAATACAATTTTCTATAACTTAAAAAAATTGATTTGTCATAGAACAAACCAATCCACATCGTTTACCCGATAATATTATTCACAATATTATAAATTTATGTGAATAAAGTATTATAACAAGTAGTTTTATATAGTCTCTTACCTTTTTCCTTTTAGGTTAAGGTGAGAAGTGGACTCGCTTCTTCTTTTTATGACTCTATAATGATACTACATTTTTTTGGCAAAGTCAATAGTTTTTTCCAAATTTATATTGACATTTGCCCTTTTTT
>CALXWQ010000038.1 GCA_944392435.1 uncultured Clostridia bacterium | reverse complement strand
TATTCTCGTACTTTTTAGAAAATGTTTTTCTTGCTGTATATTTATAAATTGCAATAGGCAAGCCGTGAATTGTAACATCTAGTGACATTAAGAAATATTAAATAATAAATTTAGTTGTAAACAGTAAAATATTATGATAAAATCATAATTAAATTGCAAAGAAAGGATGACCGTAATTGGAAATAATAGTAGGAAAAAATGCTGGATTTTGCTATGGGGTAGATAATGCGGTAACGAAGACATATGAATATGTAAAAAATAATAAAGGTAAAAAAGTTTATTGCTTAGGGGAACTTGTACATAATAAACAGGTAACAAATATGTTAAAGCAAGATGGCGTTATTTTTATAAATGAATTATCTGAATTAGGTCAAGTAAATGGAACTAATAAAGACATTACAGTAATTATACGTGCACACGGAGAGCCAAAATTAACATATGATAAGCTTAAACGAGATAATATAGAAATTTTAGATTTAACTTGCCCAAATGTACTTGCAATTCATAAAGTGGTGGAAGAGCATATACTTAAAGGAGATTATATATTTTTAATAGGTCAAAAAACTCACCCTGAGGTAATTGGAACATATGGATTTTGCCAGATGAATTGTTCTATCATAGAAGAAAAAACAGACATAGATTTAGCATTTAGTGAAGTATTGGATAAAAATATAAATAAAATATTTGTTGTATCCCAAACTACATTTAGCTTAGAAAAATTTGAAGAATATGTAGAGATAATTGAAAAGAAGGTTAATAAAATTAATGAGGACTTTTTAAATAATGGAAGGTCAGAGACTTTTTTACAAAATATGGAGAAAGGTATAAACATTAAAACAATAAGACTAGAAGTTAGAAACACAATTTGTAATGCAACGAAAATTAGACAAGAAGAAACAGAACAACTTTCTAAAGAAGTGGATTATATGATTATTATAGGAGGTAAAAATAGTTCAAATACAAGAAAACTATATGATATTGCAAAGAAAAATTGTGACAATACAGTTATAATTGAAACATATAGAGAGCTTAAGGAGGAAGGACTGAACAGAACGAATAGTATGCAGGAAAATAATAAGGAGGAAGATGTTAATAAAAAAATCTTAGAAAAAATTAAACATTCAAATGTTGTAGGCATTATGGCAGGTGCCTCAACGCCAAAAGAAAGTATTGAAGAGGTAATTGAATTTTTGAAAGTTGTATGTTAGAGATATTCATATAAATAAAAACTATACAAATATAGTAAAGTACTTTTTACTCAAGTTCACAGTTACAATTCAAAGCTTACACTATTAAATATAAATAGTTACTGTTCAGTATAAAAAATATTATTGAAAAGTCCGTTCCATCTTGCTGGTAGATATATTGCGTTCTTGTGGTATTCAAACAAAATATATATCTACCACGTGAAACTACATTATTGTCATGAATTATGCGAGCATTCTATATAAATTACACTGAACAGTAACTATAAATAAACAAGCCTTGAATTGTAACTGTTCACAGAAGATTCACAAAAGTTAGGACACAAACTAATTGACTTTTCATGAAAAAAGAATTATAATAGATAATTGTAATTGTTAAATTTAGTGCCATTGAAAATAGAAAACAGTGGCACCAGAAAAAGGAAATATGGAGAATTGAGCAATTGAAATTCTAGTTCAAATTGCACAGGAGGTGTGACTTCTTGTTTTGAAAATGAAACCAATACTCCATAACCATTGTTGAAAAAAAGGAGGAATTATGCTAAAAGTATTAAAAAATCTTAAAAATTCATGGGCATCTGTAGTAGCCATAGTTATTTTACTATGTGTGCAAGCTGCTGCAGATTTGGCTTTACCAGATTTTACATCTAGAATTGTTAATGTCGGTATACAGTATGGTGGCATTGAAGAGGCAGTTCCAGAAGTTATATCTAGCGATACAATGAATGATTTGCTTATTTTTACTGAGGAAGATAACAAGATTTTAGATGGTTATGATTTGGTAAGAAATGAGGCTACAGATAGTCAAGAAAAGGATATTAAGAAATATCTTGGAAATGATTTTGACATTTCTAACAATAGTGTTTATGTTCTTAAAGATTTAAGTGAAGAGGAGTTAAACGAATTAACTAATGTTATAACTAACCCTCTTATTGAGTATTCTTCTATTACCAATGAAGAAACTGCAAATCAAATAAAAGAGAGCATTATGCAAACAATGAACGAGGAAAATAAAGGAGCTCTTGCAAACTTAGATATTATGAGCATTTTAGAGTTAATGCCAGAATCTCAAAGGCGTACAGTTTTAGAAAAATTTACTAACTATATGTCTCAAATGACAGATTCAATTAAAGAACAAGCTGCAATTAGTGCTGTAAAGCAAATTTATGCTACTGAAGGGGTTAATACAGATAAGCTACAAAATGATTATATTTTAATGTCTGGACTTCAGATGCTTGGAGTTGCACTAATTAGTATGATATGTGCAGTTACAATTATGCTATTGTCATCTAAGGTTGCAGCTAGACTTGGAAAGACACTAAGAGATAAAGTGTTCAAAAAGGTACTAAGCTTTTCAACAGCTGAACTTAGAGAGTTTTCAACAGCCTCTCTTATAACACGTAGCACAAATGATATTCAACAAATTCAACAATTAATTGCAATTCTATTTAGAGTTGTAGTGTATGCGCCAATTATTGGTATAGGCGGATTTGTAAAAGTGCTAACATCAAGTGACTATTCTATGGCATGGATTATTGGTCTGGCAATAGTTGCAATACTATTTATAGTAGGAACATTGTTCGCAGTTGCAATGCCTAAATTTAAGAAATTGCAAGATTTAATTGATAAATTAAACCAAGTTTCAAGAGAAATCCTAACAGGACTTCCAGTTATAAGAGCTTTCAATAAAGAAAAGAAAGAAGAGGGAAGATTTGATAGTTCTAACAAAGATTTAATGAAGACAAACGTATTTGTAAACAGAGCAATGTCGATGATGATGCCACTTCTAATGTTTGTTATGAGTTCTATAACAGTACTTATAGTATGGGTAGGAGCACATAATGTAGACGCTGGCACATTACAAGTTGGAGATATGATGGCATTTATTCAATATACAATGCAAATTGTAATGGCATTCTTAATGATATCTATGATATCAATTATGCTTCCAAGAGCAGCTGTTTCTGCAAGACGTATTAATGAAGTTGTAGAGACAGAGCCAAGTATAAAGGATAAGGTTGAAACAAAGAAATTTAATCCAGACAAAAAAGGATTGGTTGAGTTTAAAAATGTTTCATTTAGATATCCAGATGCAGATACAGAAATACTAGAAGATATTAACTTTACTGCAGAGCCAGGGAAGACTACAGCTTTAATAGGTAGCACAGGTAGCGGTAAATCTACTGTGGTAAATTTGATACCAAGATTTTATGATGTAACAGAAGGAGAACTATTAGTAGATGGTGTAAATGTAAAAGATGTTGCACAAAAAGATTTAAGAAACATCATAGGATTTGTACCTCAAAAAGGAATACTATTCTCTGGAACTATTGAATCAAATATTAAATATGCAGATGAAAATATTTCTGATGAGCAAATGAAGAAAGCAGCTGAAATTGCACAAGCTACAGAGTTTATTGAGAGTAAACCAGCAAAATACCAAGACCCAATTGCACAAGGTGGAGGAAATGTATCTGGTGGACAAAAACAACGTTTATCAATAGCAAGAGCTATTGCAAAAGACCCAGAAATATTTATATTTGATGACAGTTTTTCTGCATTGGATTTCAAAACAGATAGCAAGTTACGTGAAGCATTAGCAGAAAAAACAGAAAACAAAACAGTTATTATTGTTGCTCAAAGAATTAGCACAATATTAAATGCAGATAAGATAATTGTATTAGAGGAAGGAAAAATAGTGGGTCAAGGTACACACGAAGAATTATTAAAAAATAACGAAACATACAAACAAATTGCATTATCACAATTATCTGAAGAAGAATTAAATGGGAAAGGAGGAAAATAGATGCCAGGACCAATGGGAGGACCTATGAGAAGAGGTCAAACTACAGAAAAACCAAAAGATTTTAAAAAGACTACAAAAAAGCTAATAAATTCATATTTAGCAAAGTATAAAATTCCACTAATCATAGTTTTGATATTCGCTGTAGGAAGTACAATATTTACAATAGTTGGACCAAAGATACTAGGAAATGCTACTACAGAAATATTTAATGGAATAATGAGTAAATTGTCTGGTGGAAGCGGAATAGACTTTGGTAAAGTTGCACAAATTGCAATTACACTTTTGGGATTATACCTTTTAAGTGCAGTATTTTCCTTCGTTCAAGGATTTACAATGACAGGAATAGCACAAAAAATAACTTATAAAATGCGTAATGATATAGCAGTAAAAATAAATAAACTTCCAATGAATTATTTCGATAAAAGAACACATGGTGAAGTACTATCAATTATTACAAATGATATTGATACACTAAGTATGAACTTAAACCAAAGTATAACTCAAATTATTACATCTGTGTGTACAATTATAGGAATACTTATTATGATGTTCTCTATAAGCTGGCAAATGACACTAATTTCATTAGTAATACTACCTATAGCAGCTGTTATAGTAAAAATAATCGTTGGAAAATCACAAAGATATTTCAATAGACAACAAGAATACTTAGGTCATGTTAATGGTCAAGTTGAAGAAATATATGGTGGACTTACTGTTGTAAAAGCATTTAATGCAGAGGGAAAAGTTACAAATACATTCGACAAAGCAAATGATGAGCTATATAAATCAGCATGGAAATCACAATTTTTATCTGGTTTAATGCACCCAGTAATGAACTTTATATCTAATATAGGATATGTAGGAGTTGCTGTAGCAGGTGGATATTTGGCAATAAATGGAACGATTACAGTAGGAAACATCCAAAGCTTTATACAATACAACAGACAATTTACACAACCAATAAACCAAATTGCACAAATCTCATCTATGTTACAATCAATGGTAGCAGCAGCGGAGAGAGTATTTGAATTTCTAGAAGAGCCAGAAGAATTAGAAACAGCAAAAGGAAATATAGATACAAGCAAATTACATGGAAATGTAGAATTTGAACATGTTAAATTTGGATACAACCCAGATAAGATAATCATAAAAGACTTTAGTGCAAAAGTAAAAGAAGGACAAAAAATTGCAATTGTTGGACCAACAGGAGCAGGAAAAACAACAATGGTAAAACTACTTATGAGATTTTATGACGTTACAGATGGAGCAATTTTAATAGACGGACACAATGTAAAAGACTTCGAAAGAGGAGAACTTCGTAAGATGTTTGGAATGGTACTTCAAGACACATGGTTATTTGGAGGAACAGTAAAAGACAATATCAAATACAGCAAAGAAGATGCAACAGATGACGAAGTAATAGAAGCTGCAAAGGCTGCACACGTTCATCACTATATAAAAACATTGCCAAATGGATATAACTCAATGATAAATGAAGAATCTTCAAACATATCTGCAGGACAAAAACAATTGCTTACAATTGCAAGAGTAATTCTAGCAGATCCAAAGATACTCATACTAGACGAAGCAACAAGCTCAATAGACACAAGGACAGAAATACAAATACAAGCAGCGATGGATAATCTAATGAAAGGAAGAACAAGCTTCGTAATAGCACATAGGTTATCAACAATAAAGAATTCAGACCTAATTTTAGTTATGAATGAGGGAGACATTGTAGAACAAGGAACACATGAAGAGTTGTTAGCAAAAGGAGAAGGCGGATTTTATTATGAATTGTATAATTCACAATTCGATGAGGAAGAAGAGTAGATTGAAAAAAATTGCGTTTTGGAGTTGCCAAAAGCACATTTCTTTTTTAATCTGTATAATGTATAACAAAACGGATGGGCTTAAATTGTAAAAAAAGTTAATAGCCAGTATATATTTTTGATGAGTAAACCACAAAATATATACTGGCTCTAGTTTTTCAAAAGCTCTTTTACAATTTAAGCATGTCCCTTTTTGTTAATTAGGCTTCTCCTGGTAAGAAGTAGTCAACAACACCATAAACTAAAGCTCCTACTATTGCTGCCATCCAAGAAATTGTATATCCTGCAACGAAATATTGTGTAACATATAAAACTACTGCAGCCAATACAAATCCTACGAAACCTTTACCAAAGGCACTTGCATGTAAACCAGTGAATTTAGTAATTAAAAAATCTATAACAGTTAGAACTATTGCAGCAGCAGCTAAAGTCCAAATATTATTGATTTCAAATCCTGGTGTGAAAAATGCTGTAATTGCAAGAACTATTGCAGCTGTGATAAGCCTTCCAACAACTTGCCATACTGTAGAAGAATTACTTCTAGCTTGAACATGATTTTCTTCCATAAAAACCTCCAAAAATCTATTTAAATAGATAGAATGTAAAAATCAAATGCTAGTTTATATTGATAAATATCAAAGATTATTTTGAAAAACAAGGTTTTGTACCTTGAATATTGCATAATTATATACAACATTAAATTATTATAAAAATAAAAGAATAAAGAAAAACTTAATAAAATAAGGAGAAGTAAAAAATTAAATCTCTTATAAAAAATCTCATAAATATAGTCTACCTAAAAAAATATTCAATTAAAAAATAATCTTTGATATTTACTATTTTTATTATTCTCAAAAAAAATTTTTTTATACAAAAAATATGAATAATAATTAAAATTTTGTAAAAGATAAGTGTAAGATAATTAGTTACTGTTCAGCGTGGAAATAGACATGTAAAGTCCGTTACATCTTGCTGGAAGATATATATTGTGTTCTCAAAGTATTCGAACAAAATATATATCTTCCATGTGGAACTATTTAGCATAAAAAATAAGTAAAGTAATTTTTTTAAAGTATATTATGCTGAACAGTAACAAATAATTACAAAATGGACAAATTGTATGACAGAGGAGAATAACAATGCTAATTACTTTTATAAGATCTATTTTATTATACATAATTGTACTAGTCGTAATGAGACTAATGGGAAAACGTGAAATAGGTCAGCTTCAACCGTTTGAACTTGCTATTTCAATTATGATAGCAGATTTGGCATCAACTCCAATGGCTGATGCAGGAATACCAATATCCAATGGAATAATACCAATTTTGGCTTTACTTGTAATGCATTTGGTAATTTCGATATTAAATATAAAAAGTATTAGAGCAAGGGAAATACTATGTGGAAAACCCTCGATACTAATATATAGGGGCAGGATAGATGAAAAACAACTAAAAAAAGAACGTTTTACTGTTAATGAATTAGAAGAAAGATTACGAGGAAATAATGTAGTAAATATAGGAGATGTAGAATATGCTATACTAGAGACAAGTGGACAGGTAACAGTAATATTAAAACCAGAAAAAAGAAACGTAACAACTGGGGATTTGAATATAAAACCAGAATATGAGGGCTTAGCTTATGATTTAGTATTAGATGGAAAAGTAATGTATGAGAACTTAAAAATACTAAAAAAAGATTATGATTGGTTAAAAAAACAGGTGAGTAAGTTTGGAATAAAACCGGAAGAGGCTTTGATTGTAACTATTGATGGTAAGGGCAATTTCTTTTGCCAAGAAAAAAATTAGTAGAGATTGAAGAATAATTCTTCTATAAAGATAGTCATGAATTGTATACTATTTTCTAAAAAAGAAACATATAAGGAAAGAGGGATTCTCAAGATGAAAAAGGAATTAATTATTTGTGTATTGATAATTGTTTTAATAATAATTTCTAATATAGTAACTCAGAACTATACAAAGGAATGTGTGGCACAGATGCATCAAAAATTGGAAGTACTAAGAGAAATAAGCTTAAATGAAGATATGAATGAAACAGACAAAGAAAACGTTTCAAATAATATACAAAACATAGAAAATGCATGGAATGGGTTTCAAGAGAAACTTGCCTATTATATAGAACATGATGAATTAGAAAAGGTAGAAACGCAAATATGGGCAATGAAAGGATTTAGTGAAATAGGAAAATATGATGAAGTTGTGCCAGAATTAGAGGAATGTGTGTTTATACTTGAACATATACAAGACAAAACAAAGCTGAATGTGAAAAATATTTTTTGAAGTGATTACAAATTTTCTATATCGTCCTTAGAAAGACCAGTTATTTCAATAATAGAATCTATATCAATACCTTTGTCTTTTAACTTCTTAGCTACATCTTTTTGATTTGGCTCAATGCATTTATTTTTGGGTAACTCAATTATATTTAATTCAAAATAGGTTACTGTTCAGTATAAAAAATATTATTGAAAAGTCCGTTCCATCTTGCTGGTAGATATATATTGTGTTCTCCATGCATTCGAACAAAATATATATCTACCACGTGGAACTACATTATTGTCATGAATTATGTGAGCATTCTATATAAATTACACTGAACAGTAACATCCTGTAACAAATTTTGTTATTAGATAATGGTCTTCGAATTAAGAATGTCCTGCAAGGGTAGTTCTAATTAAAATAGCCTCGCTACGTCCCGACGGAGCTCCCTGCTCCGCTCAGCTATTTTAATTAGAAGCTCCCTGCGCGGACTTATAATTCATATAACTATTATCTAGTAATCAATCAAAAAATTTTTTTACGAAAAGACTATTAATAAAAATTCTAAAAAACTATTGAAATGACTAAAAATATATGGTACAATATTTAATGTTACGAAAAGAGAAAAAAATAGGAAGGAATTGAGAAAAATGATAGAAGTAATAAGAAATATAGTTTTAGTTATATATGTTTTAGTTTGTATAGTTTTAATAGTATTAGCTACAATACAAGCAAGAGATAACAATGGTGCATCACAAACAGTTACAGGTGCAGCAGCAAATAATTTTTATGAAAGCAATAAAGGTAGAACAAGAGAAGGAAAACTTAAAAGATACACTGTTATATCAGGAGTTTTATTTGTTATACTTGCAGTAGCACTTTCAATATTATTTGTAATGTAAATTATTTAATT
>CALXWQ010000037.1 GCA_944392435.1 uncultured Clostridia bacterium | reverse complement strand
GAATTATATCTAAACGGATATGCTAATAAATTAATATTTTCAGGAGGATTAGGAAAAGTTACATATAAATTATGGAATGAGACAGAAGCAGAAAAATTTGCTAAAATCGCAATAGAAAATGGAGTACCAAGTAAAGATATATATTTGGAAAAGGAATCAACAAATACAGGTGATAACTTTAGATTTTCTAAGAGATTAATAGAAAATGAGAAATTAGATAGTAAAGTCACAAGTTAAAGAATTGGGGGGCAAATCATGGAAATTATATATGGTACAAGCAATAAAAATAAGGTTATTTCAATGACTAAAATATTAAAAGAAAATAATGTGGACGCTAAATTATATACGTTAGCAGACATAGGATTTAATCAAGAAATAGTAGAAGATGGCAAAACATTCGAAGAAAATTCAGCAATAAAAGCAATTGCTATAAAAGAATTCTGTGACGAAAATAACATCAAAGATAAAATCATTATAACAGATGATGCAGGATTATGCGTTGATAAATTAAATGGAGAACCAGGAGTATATTCAGCAAGGTATGCTGGAGAAAATGCAACACAAGTTCAGAAACTTGAGAAGTTATTAGATAAGATGAAGAAATATGAAAAACAAGAAGATAGAACATGTGTATTTGTATGTGTACTAACAGCAATTCTTCCAAATGGAGAGAAAATTGTAGCCAGAGGAGAATGTAAAGGTACAGTAGCAAAAACTCTAGGTAAGCTGGGAGGTCTTACATATGTACCAATATTTATACCAGAAGGATTTGATAAACCATTAAGTGATTTAGATAAAAAGACTTATGAAGCTACTCATAATCATAGAGATATTGCTGTAAAGAAATTAATAAAAGAGTTTAAATTGAGAAATATAGAATAAATAATGTGTTATAAAATAGAATTACATTGGCTAGAATGGAGTAAAAATGGATAAAAAACAATCAGAACAATTAAAGAGAGATATTAAAGAATATATACAAAGTGTTAGTGGAGATGTGTTCCCAAACAAACTAAAAGATAGAGTATCGATATTTTTAAGTGGTTCAACAGGCTGGGGAATAAAAGAAGGATTTGATCAAAATGCTGATTGGGATTTACATTTAATCTTATCAGATGAAGATTATGAAAAATTTATTGAGGGTTATGGAGAAGAACATGTACTAGATGATCATGAGCATATACCTAATATTTTTGGACAAATACGTAGTAAACAATGGTTAGAAGATAGATTGAGAAGAATTGAACAAGGAGATTGTTTATATATTTGGATTTATAATAACTGTATAAATATTCAAGACCCACAAAATATTCAAGAAATGATTGATGAATATATTAACGTGTTTAAAGAAAATATAGAGGAGTTAGCAAAATATCATTTTGTTACATATGCAGTTAGAAGAATAGATGCTGTTTCGTCTGCCAAAAGAGGGATTGAAATAGGTGCTAGAATATCAAACACAGACATGGTAAAAGCAGCATTACAAACAATGAGTATTGTACATGAGTCTCCATATGCATATAACAAATGGCTAGGAAAACAAGTAGGTTTGCTTGGAGAGAAGGCACTGGAATGCGTTACATTAAGTGAAGCATGTTTAAAAAGTCAAACATTAGAAGATATTATTCAAAATGCTAAACCACTAAGAACATTAATAAAATCGGAATTGGTAGAAAAGTTTGGAAAGCTACCATGGATTGAAGAATGGTGGAAATATAATAAAAATCCACCGGAAGTAAATTTAATACATTCAAAAAATAGGAAGAAAAGAATCAAGGAGAAATAATGGAAAAATTTGAGTTAGTTGATAAAAATGGAAATAAGACAGGTAAGGTTATAACATATTTGGAAACATATAATTCTAATAATATACCGAATGAATGCTATTTACCGGTCGTTGGAGTTGTTATTGTTAATAGTAAAAATGAGATTTTACTACAAAAACGTAGTATGTTAAAAAAGAGCAATCCAGGGAAATGGGGAATATGTGGAGGAAAAATAAATTTAGGTGAAACACCAATTGATGCAGCAGTGCGTGAAACTTTAGAAGAAATAGGAATTAATATAGAAAGAAGCAAACTTAAAGAGATAAGAAAAGCTGCAAATGGCAAAGGATATTTTACAATATTTTATATAAAACAAGATCTAGATATTAAAGAATGTAGATTAAAAAAAGACGAGGTTGAAGCAATAAGATATTTTAGGGTCGAAGAATTGGAAAGACTAGAAAATGAGGGCTTTGAATGGTTAGACAATTTAAAGAAAATTATATAAAATTCGCAACATCATGTTGCAAAATTTGATGAGGAGAAAATGAAGAAAGTGTTAATTCCGAAAATTGGAGGTGAAGTAAATTATTAATCTATGAATGATATATATGAAATAGCAAATAAAATCAAATCACATGGTGGAAATGTATATTTGGTTGGAGGCGCAATCAGAGATAAATTATTAGGAATTGCAAATAACGATGAAGATTATTGCGTGATAGGATTATCTTTTGATGAATTTAGAGAACTATTTCCAGAGGCTTATGTTAGAGGAAAAGATTTCCCTGTTTTTTCTATTGGTAATAAAGAATTTGCTATTGCAAGAAAAGAAAGAAAAATAGGGATTGGGCATAATAGTTTTGATGTAGAAACTGATAAAAAAATAACAATCGAAGAAGATCTAGAACGTAGAGATATTACGATAAATGCTATTGCAAAAGAAGTGTTAACTGATAAAATTATTGACCCATTTGGTGGAAGAGAAGATCTAAAAAATAACATTATTAGAGCTGTTAGCAGCCATTTTGCAGAAGATCCATTAAGAGTATATCGAGCCTCTAGATTTGCAAGTCAATTTGATTTTAACGTAGAAGATAATACTATGAAGATGATGACATTGCTAAAAGATGAGTTATCAAGTTTAGCTGTTGAGAGGGTGTATAATGAATTAAGCAAAGCATTGTTAACAGACAAGCCATCGAGATTTTTTGATGTGTTAAGAGATGCAAATGTTTTGGATATTCATTTTAAAGAAATATATGATTTGATTGGAGCAGAGCAACCGATTAAGTATCATCCAGAGGGAGATAGTTATAATCATACAATGATTGTACTTGATAAAGTGGCAGATAAAACAAAATTTCTAGATGATGAGAGAAAATTAGAATTACGATTTTCTGCTTTAGTTCATGATTTAGGAAAAGGAGCAACGCCAAAAGAAGAATATCCACATCATATTAAACATGAAGAAAGAGGAGTAGAGTTAGTAAAAAATATGGGAAAAAAATTGAAACTACCTACAAGATTGATTAAATGTGGAGTGACATCTTGTTTAGAACATATGAGAGGTGGAATTTTTGATAAAATGACATTTTCAAAAAAAGTTAGTTTTATAGAGCGTGTGAATAATACAATATTGGGATTAGATGGACTACAAATTATTGTAGATGCAGATAATATGTTAGGAAACGGTGATGAAAATCAATTTGCAGATTTGGGACATGAAGTTATAAATTGTACCAATGGAGATAAAATAATGAGACAATATTGTATTACTGAGGGAAAAAAAGTTGCAAACAAAATGCATGAAATAAGAGTGTGGTATTTGAAAAATATAAATTAAAGAGGGATGAAAAATATGAATCTAATATAAAAGGGAAATAGAGAAAATAAAAGAGGAGTTATAAGCAAATTTATAACTCCTTTCTATATAAAAGAATATTAAATATGATATGCAATATCATATAATGAAGTATGAAAATAATCAACACCTATTTGTAATTGCAAAATTTGACATTTTATGTAGTTTTATTGATAAAAAATAATTCTAACTATTGTAATATTTTTCTAAAAATGATAAAATTTATATGCATTAAAAATGAGGAGGTTTTAATTTGAACAATATGCAAATTTGCCAAGAACTAACTAAAGAGATACCTTCAGAGCAAGTATATTTGAATGAGCCTATGAGTAAGCATACAACATTTAAAGTTGGTGGAAGTGCAGATATATTTGTAAAAGTAAAGAACATAGATGAATTGAGACATATTATTAAGATAGCTAAGAAAAATGATGTACACATTACAGTTGTAGGTAACGGGAGCAATATATTAGTTAAAGATAATGGAATAAGAGGAATTGTTGCTAAAATAGAGTTTGAGGACATAAATATCGAAGATGGAGATACAAGTGATACTGTAACTGTAAATGTAGGAGCAGGTGTAAAGCTTGCTACACTGGCGCAGATACTTTATCAAAAAGGAATTACAGGATTTGAATTTGCTTCTGGGATTCCGGGAACAATGGGTGGAGCAGTTAAGATGAATGCTGGAGCATATGGCAAGGAAATGAAAGACGTTGTGCTATCTACTAAATGCATTGATTTAAAAAGGTATAATATGATTAGTGAAAAGAATAACATTGATGATATTCAAGTGGAAGAAATAATTAAGAAGTCGGATGAGCCTAATATTATTGAATTAAGTAATGAGGAACAGAACTTTGTTTATAGAGATAGTATATTTTCAAACAAAAGATATGTTATATTGGAAACAAAATTGGGATTACAATATGGAGACAAAGAGAAAATACAAAATATGATGAATGAATTTTCAAAATCCAGAAAAGAGAAACAGCCTGATTTACCAAGTGCAGGAAGTACTTTCAAGAGAGGCGAAGATTATATAACAGCCAAACTAATAGATGAATGTGGATTAAGAGGATACACTATAGGAGGAGCACAAGTATCAGAAAAGCATGCAGGCTTTATAGTTAATACTGGAGATGCAACTGCTCAGAATATATTGGATTTAATATCATATGTTAAAGGGAAAGTATATGAAAAAACGGGGAAATTGATTTGTTTAGAAATTGAAGTTTTAGGCGATTAGGGTTGAAAAATAATTACAATTTTGGCGTTGTCAAACTTCATTTGAAATTTAATCAACGTACACAAAGTACGCCTCGTAAATTTCAAACTCGTTTTCCTAGCCAAAATTTAATTCTTTTCCAACCGAGTTTCAGCCATAGTAAAGAAATTATTAACTTTGCAAAACAATAATTTTTTCACAAACTAAGTATAAAGCTAAAAGAAAAAATTATAGTAAGATTGAAAAACAATAAAACAGAAAGGATAGAAAAATGAAAGGATTTTTTAGATGGTTTAAATCCAACACTAGAATTAAAAGATGGATATTCCTAATAATAGTTGGTATTTTACTTTGCCTTTTTGGAATGGCAGAAATATTAACTAGCAATCAAATGGAGTTTATGGATGTCGCTAAAATAGCTGCTGTATTTGTTGTGGGTTTTATTTTTGTAATTTATAGCATCATTGCAATTCAAAAAAGAACGTTAGAAATATTAGTAGAAGATACCGATAGTAGGCAAATAGATAAAAAGGCAAAGGTTAAATCATTAATTTTTAATAAAAGGGTATACAATCAAGGACCAAAGGTGGTAGCAATTGGTGGAGGAACAGGCCTTAATGCAGTATTAAGAGGATTAAAAAATTATACAGATAATATTACAGCAATTGTTACTGTTTCTGATTATGGAGAGCAAAAAACAGAATCAAGAAGATTATTAGAAACTTTACCGTTAGATGATGTAAAAGAGAGTATTGTAGCACTTTCTTCAAAAGAAGATGCTATGGAACAACTAATGAATTTCAGATTCAAATATGGAAGACTTAAAGATTTATCTTTTAGTGATATATATTTTCTAGCTATGCAAGATTTATACAAAGACTTTACTGAATCTGTTAAGCAATCTCAAAATATATTTAATATGACTGGCAAGGTTTTACCAGTCACATTAGAGGAAATACAAATTTGTGCCGAGCTTGAAGATGGAACTGTTATAAAAAGTAAAGATAAAATACCAGAAGTTATAAATGATAAAACTTCTAATATTAGTAGAATATATATTACTCCATCAAATTGTAAACCAGCTCCAGGGGTAATAGAAGCAATACAAGAAGCTGACGCAATAATAATTGGACCTGGAAGCTTATATACAAATGTAATACCAAATTTATTGGTTAAAGGGGTATCCAAAGCAATAAAAGAGAGTAAGGCATTTAAAGTATATGTAAGTAATTTAATGACTCAGCCAGGTCAAACAGATAATTATTCCTTGTCAGAGCATATTAAAGCAATAAATGAGCATGTTGGCAAGGGGGTTATTGAATATTGTATTTATGATACTGGTGAAATAATTCCAGAGTATATTAGAAAATACAATATGGAAGGCTCAGAACTAGTTGAGCAAGATACTTCTAAAGTAAAAGTTGAAGGAGTATATCTAATACAAAGAAAATTATCTCATATAGAAAATGGATTTATAAGACATAATCCGGATGCTATTGCAGCTTCTATTATTCAGTTAATATGTGATGATTTGAAATTTAACAATATGGAAAATAATACTCAGTATATGATGCTTAATAAAAAGCTTAAAGATAGCAAAGAAAAGTTAAAGAATCAACAAAAATATAGTAGGAAAGCAAGGAAAGAAGATAAAGATAAGGGGAGAAGAGAGAAAAGTAAATTTTTTGAAAAATATGAAAAAAGATTAAGATCAATACAAGAGTCAGATTTAAAACAAAAGGAAAAAGCAAGAAGGGCTGATAGAAGCCAAGATTAAAAATGGTTCCATTAAGCCAAAATAATTAATGGAGAAAGGTAAATATAATAAAAGGTTTTAAGAAATAAATAAATCTTGAGTTATATAGGGAAAACAAATGAGATTTGGAAAAGAAAAACTATCATTAGAAGAAGGTTTAAAAAGAGAATGGCTAATTACAAATGGAATAGGAGGTTATAGTAGTTCTACTATTATAGGAGCAAATACAAGAAAATATCATGGACTTTTAGTTGCTCCTCTTATGCCTCCTGGAAACAGACAAGTTATTTTATCTAAACTAGATGAAAGTATTGAAATAGATGGGAAAAAGCATAATTTATATACAAATATATGTGAAAATTATATTTCAGATGGGTATAAAAACTTAGAATGTTTTGAAAAAGAATATGTACCAATATTTACATATCGAGTTGAAGATACAATGATAAAAAAATTTATATGTATGGAACATGGCAAAAACACAGTAGCAGTATTTTATTACATAAAGAATGGAGGGAAAAAAGCAAAACTTACTATGGCTCCAATAATGAATTTTAGAGGATTTCATACTACAAATGAGAAGGATAGAATTGATTTGTATCAAGAGATAGATAAAAACAAGGTAAAATTAATTATAGATAATCATTCACAAAATCCAGTATACATGTATTTATCTGATGGAAAATATATAAAGCACGAGAACGATATGTTTAGAAATATGTATTACATAGAAGAAGAAAAAAGAGGATTAGGTGCAAAGGAAAATCATGTGGTACCAGGTAGATATGAGGTGGATATTGAGCCAAATGAAGATAGATATATTACATTTACATGTTCTTTGGAGCAAAACATAGAAGAATTAAATGGTAGAGATTTAATAAATAAAGAAATTATAAGGTTAAGTTCTTTAATATACAATACCTATTATTTGGATGACAAAAATAAAGAGTCAAAAGATGAAGAATATGTAAATATGATAAAGAATTTTGTGGTAGCGACAGATAATTTTGTGGTTTATAGGCCATCATTTGCATTATATACAGTACTGGCTGGATACCATTGGTTTCTAGATTGGGGAAGAGATACTTTAATTGCTTTTGAGGGAGTACTATTAAAAACAAAGAGATATAAAGAAGCTAAAGAAGTTTTATTAACATGCATAAGAGATATAAGATTTGGATTAGTTCCAAATCGGATATTCTGGATATGACTCAAGACCATTATACAATAGTGTTGATGCATCATTACTATTATTTGAAGAAGTTAAGAAATTTCTAAAATATACAAATGAATATGAATGGGTTAGAGAAAATATATATCCTTCACTAGTTAAAATAATGAATGCATATCAAACAAGGATAGATATAGATGGAAATAACATATATATGGATAAAGATTATTTGATTTCATCTGGAACAGAAAAAATACAAAATACTTGGATGGATGCAAAAGTAGGAGATCATGTAGTTACTCCAAGAAATGGAAAAGCAGTAGAAGTAAACAGCATGTGGTACAATGCTCTAAAAGTAATGGAAGAGCTAACAATATTAATGAGAGGAAAAGAAGAAGCAAAAAGATATAGTGACTTAGCTAAAAAGTGTAAAGAAAGTTTTAATAAAAAATTCTATAATAAAAGAAGAAAATGTTTATATGATGTTTTAGGTGATTCAAAAATAAGACCAAATCAATTATTTGCATTATCACTTTCTTATCCTGTAATAGATCCAGCTTCAGAAGTGGCTAGAGAAATTCTAAATACTGTTGAAAAGAAACTTCTTACACCATATGGTTTAAGAACTCTTGCAAAAGGAGAACCACAGTATTGTGAAACTTATGAAGGAGACATGAAAAACAGAGATATGAATTATCACCAAGGAGTAATATGGACTTGGCTTTTAGGATTATATTATGATGCTTTAAATAATATGATTAAGGCAGAAAAAAACAAAGCCACAAAAAAAGAATTAGAAAATAAACTTGCAGATTTTAAAGCAAACACAAAGAAAACATTTATAAAGGAAATGAGCGATGGTGGCTCTGTAGGAAGTATTTGCGAATTGTATGATATAAAAAATAAAAAATATAGACCACAAGGAGCAAAATTTCAAGCATGGAGTGTGGGAGAAATTTTTAGAATAATAGTTTAAATCATTAATATAAGGCAGCAATGTATGTTATAAAATTTTTATTTTCGGTCCCCAACCGCGTAACAGTCTGTAGTAAAATTTACAAGGTTTTGAGCATTTTTTCTACCATGAATAAAAACAAGTTTTTATTCATGAGTAAATTTTCCACAGCCTGTAACTTGTCGGTCCCCACCTTAGCACTCAAATAAAAATTTTATAACATACATTGCTGCTAAAAACAAAAAATGATAAAAATATTATTCTAACAGAGGAGCAAAAGAAGATGAGAATTTTAGGAATTGACCCAGGATTTGCAATAACTGGATA
>CALXWQ010000036.1 GCA_944392435.1 uncultured Clostridia bacterium | reverse complement strand
CAAGAATTTTAGAAAATATTTTTTAGTTAATCAAAGAGACCCAGAATCAAATCTGGATCTCTTTGATTTTTTGACCCTAGATATCATCTTAGGTCATTATACATCAGCTCCGACCAGTCTATTATAATAGTCTTGGACTGCAATGCTGTCAAAGTACAAATCTGGTTTTATACCTTTTGACATATAGCCTCTAACTATTATAATTAGCTTAGAAATCATTTTGATTTCTCGCACCGTCAAGCCTTCCGCTTCTGGTTCTTTTATGACTCGCACAAACAACTCATTTACCTCTTTTTCGTCAAAGTTTGGAGCTTGTGAGGAACCTTCAATTTCAATGTCCCCATCATTTGGGATAAAAATTGAGATTACCTCTAATTCTTTAATCTTTCTTCGTAATTCTTGTAGGTCTAATCGCGTAGAACGTATAGCATCATTGTATTCCTCCATCCTTGCAGTGATAGAGTCGTACATTTGTTGCTGAATTTCTACTTTTGCAGCAATTTCTGTCACCTTCTTCAAGATATTCTCAAGTTCACCTTTTTGAACCTTAAGTGCTTCAAACACTTCAGTTCGTTCTTTTACGAGATTTTCATGTTCTCGTTCAAGTTCACATTGCCAATTGCTTAAATCAGCTTCCTGTTTCTTCAGAGAATCCATGTCTATCATTGGTGATGTTAGCTTTGGTATTTGTATCAGTTCATTTGATACATAAGTATCCACTGGAGTAATTGAATCACCTTCTAAAGGCTTCTTTTCTGCCACCTTATCAGTAGCTTGCCTATTAATTCTTTGTTGCTTCTTATCATTCTGTGCGAACCTCTTTTTGAAGAAGGATAGTTCACATGGTGATACCATTTGAATAATATCATAGAGCTCCTGCTCGGAATTCAATTCGTACTTGTTGAGTATATATTCTATATTCCGTCCCTGCTTAACGTATAAGTGTAATTCTCTCGATGTTAATTTTTTTCTGCTCATTATTTTTCCTCCTGTTCAATCACACGATCTATGCACTCAATGGTCTCTTTAATTAAATTCTCTGCTTCGTGGAGTTTTTCAGTAACTTCTGCGAAACCTGTTCTAGCTTCACGCTCTTGAATTCGTTGTGAAATCAATGTAGGTTTTTTCCTTACTTTTATTAACAGCTCCTCCCTTGTGCATTTGTTTGCTTTAGCAATATCTTCCAGATAGTTATATACTGTCACTTCCGACAATCCGTAAATTTCTGCTATTTCCTTTACAGAATAACCTTTATTGTGCCATGTCATGAACTCTAACGTCATGCGCCGTACACGTTCTGATTGAGCCATTTTTTCCTCCTTATAAAAATTATTTTTCAAGGATATTTTTACCCTTTTATAATCTATATTATATACTAAAATATAGAAAAAATCAAATTATGTAAATTCTCTCGATGATAAAGATTAAATTTTCCTTGCAAATAATGGCCTTGGATTACTAATTTTGGTATTAGGTTCTACTGTAATCTTTTTCCATGTAGCCTTTTCAATTTCCAGATACTCTCTTATTTTTTCTGATGAATTTGGCATAAACGGTTCATACAGGTTTGACAAATTTGCAATTAAATTAACACAAGTATATATTGTATCATTAAATGCTATTCTATCACTATTTTTTTGTTCCCAAGGCTTTCTTGAATCATAATATCTATTTCCTTCCTCTACCAAATGCATAATTACTAATGTTGCTTTTCTAAATTCTCCATTTTCTATATATTCTCCAACTTTTTGATATGCTTTATCTATTTTTTCTGCAAACTCAGGATCCATTTTTCCTTCTGGAACACAGTTTAATCCTTTAAAATTTAATGTTCTATTTACTAAATTGCCATACTTATTAGTAATTTCTGAATTATGAACAGTAATATAATCATCTATTGAAAAATTGCTATCCCTTTTTTCAGGTCCATTAGCCATTAGAAAATATCTTAATGTATCTATGTCATAATCTTTTATCATATCATTTATTGTTATGCCATTCCCCTTAGATTTCGATATCTTTTCAGAATCTATATTCAAATATTCTGATGATACCATTACATCTGGGAGTTTATAATTATCATCCATAGCTAAAAGCAATGCTGGTAATATGATACTATGGAAAGTTATATTATCTTTGCCGTGTACCATATATATTTTACTTTTGTCATTTTTCCAGAATTCTTCCCAATCCATTCCATTTTCTGCACAGTATTTTTGTGTCATTGTTATATAGCCCAATACAGCTTCTATCCATACATACATTTTTTTATCTTCATAGCCAGGTATTGTTACATCAATTCCCCAGTCAAGGTCTCTAGTAACTGCTCTATCCCTTAATCCTTCTTTTAAGTATTTTTCCGTTTCTTTTTTAGAATTTAATCTCCAATTTGCAGAATTTTCATTAAAATATTCTTCTATTTTAGGTTGTAATTTTGACAACGCTAAATATAAATTTTTGTTTTCTCTTAAATGCACTTTTTCATCACACTCCACACAAGTTGCGCCATCTAAATCTTCTTCAGTTGGTATATATCCACAATCACATTGATCTCCCTTACTTTGCTCTCCACATGATGGGCAAGTTAATATTAATTCTCTATCTGCCAAAAATCTATCACAATGATCACAAAAAGGTTGTCTATCTGCTTTTTCATAAATATATCCGTTTTTATACATTTTTTCCAACATTTTTTGTACTGTTTTTTTATGATATTCATCCTCTGTCTTTCCATATAAATTATATGTAAATCCCATATCTCTGAATGTTTTATCAAATTCCTCATTATATTCTTCTGCAATTTCTTTAGCTGTTCTTCCTTCTTTTCTTGCTCTTTGAGTTATTGGAGTTCCATGACAATCAGTACCAGAAACATATATAACATTATCTCCCATCTCCCTATAATACCTTGCCAATACATCTCCTGGTAACAATGCTGCTAAATGTCCTAAATGTAAAGAACTATTTGCATATGGCCATGCTCCACCAATAACAATATTTCTTTTTTCTGAATCATGTTTTTCGTTTGGCTTTAAACTCACATTTTCTGTTACTTTGAATTGTTTCAAAAACTTTTTTTCTTCCATCTTAACTCCTTTCAATTATCCAATAATGTTTTCTGTTATAACATATTTTAAAGATTTTTTCAACTTTTTGACTTATTGTGTTATAATAAAAGTCACTATTTAAAACTTTATTTTTGCTTTTTTTATTTAGGCAATATGTATGTATTAAATTTGGCCCCAAGTGCTTAAGGTGGGGACCGACAAGTTTACAAACTATTAAACGAAGTTTTTACAGTTTGTACGCAGTTGGGGGCTGAAAGCAAATATTTACAACATACATATTACCTAAATAGTAACTAATAAAATTCATATTAGTTTTGTATACATTTTTTTCAAATTGTGCAAAATTAAAGTATAGGAGAGAAATAAATGATTATAAAAATATTTATGATAATTATAGGCTTTTTACTATTAGTAATAGGTGCTGATCTTTTAGTGAGAGGGTCTAGCAATATAGCTAGTAAATTTCATATTCCAGAAATGCTAATTGGCTTAACTATAGTAGCTCTTGGGACATCTGCTCCAGAACTTATTATAACAATTACATCTGCTGTAAATGGTTCAACAGATTTAATTATAGGTAATGCTATTGGAAGCAACTTATGTAATCTTCTATTTATATTAGGTCTAATGGCTGTAATTCGTCCTATTTTAATAGATGCTGAAGCTAAAAAAATTCATATTCCTATGGCTCTGTTTGCTGCAATAGTAATATTAATAATGGAAGTAATTAACTTAGGTAGTAATCATTCTTTTATTAATCAAATTGATGGTACTATCCTTGTTATATTCTTTTTAATATATTTTATATATCCTATTTTTAAAGAAATTAGAGACATAAAGCGAGCTTACAGAGAGAATAAAAATGATGAACGTAAAAATAAAATAAATATTTTTATCCAAATTATTTTTATTGCTATTGGTGTTGTCTTATTAAAATATGGTGGAGATCTTGTGGTTGATTATTCTACTGAAATAGCCCAACACTTTGGTGTTTCTGAAAGAGTTATTGGTTTAACTATTGTAGCAATTGGTACTGCAATGCCTGAATTAGTTACATCTATAATCTCTGTAATCAGAAAAGACACTGACTTAGCTGTAGGAAATTTGGTCGGTTCATGCGTTCTTAATTTGTTTCTTATACTTGGAGTTGGTGCTATTATAACTCCTCTAGAATTTTCAACAGAATTTACACATAATTTACTACTATTAATTGTTTCTAACTTTATACTTTGGATTTTTAATTTTATTGGAAAGAAAGGCACAATTACAAGATTTAAAGGTGTTATTTTACTTTTGATTTTCACATTATACATGATTGGGTTGTTTGCTTAAATTTTAGAAACGCAACATAAAAATATTTTTTCTCCACTATATACTGAAATAAATTTGTTGAAAAAAATACCATCCATTTGGGAGAAGTCTAATAAGGACAAAAATGTTCTTATAGACTTCTTCCTTAATTTTTGTTATGTTAGATGGTCGATTTAGAATATAAATTATTTAGTCAAATTTGTAGTTAAAATCAAATTTGGGAGGTTTTAATTATGATAGATATAACTTATCACAAAGAAGGAGATTATTATATTCCTGACTTATATTTAGGAAAAGATGAATAAAAAAAAGACTATCAAATAGGAAAGTATGCTCATTTAAAACTAGAATATTTAAAAGAACATAAAAAGGCTGAATATACTATAATGTTTATGGATGGTACTTTAAGAAAACATATTGTAGATACTGATATTCAAGCTAGAGAAAGACTTAAAATACTTATGAGTCAAATGTTAGAAAAAAATCCAATTGATGAAAATTTAAAAGATACTGACCCTTTAAAATAGGCTGGGCTTATGAATAATTGTAAATATTCAGCAGAGGAAGTCATATATTCAGAGATAATTTATTGTTAGTTAGTAAAAGGGTGAGTAAAACAAATTCCACTCACCCTAAATTATTATTATATATTAAAAAGTCCGTTTAAACCAATTTTTGATTTTTGTAAAAATTGACTCTTTATATTCTACCATAGCAGCAGAATTTTCAACTGGCTCAACTTTGGTAGCTTTATTTTTAAACATATTATCTGGATTGTATTTTTCTCTAATTCTTTTTTCTTCTTGTGATAATTCCAAATTTTCCGTTTTATATATTTGCTTCTTTACTTCATTTGAAGCAATAAAATCTCTATATATAATTGATAATATAATTTTTGTTTCGTCTAATATTTCTTGATTTTGAAAATCATCTACATGTTCAACTATATAGTCATAATTGTTATCCATATTTTCTTCAATAAAATTAATGAAAGATTTAGGAATTTTTCTATACTCGCTTTTAGGAAAAAATTTAATTATTTCACTAATTTCTTTAAAAGCTTTAGGATAAACGCTATATTTTTCTATTACCATATCTTACCTCTTATCTATTAATATCTTCAAAGAATTTCTGGAGTCTTGCTCGGATATCTCTCAAAGCATCCATAACTGTTTTCTTTTGAACTGCTGTTATTTCAGATGTAACTTGTTTTATTGAAGACATTTGAATCTTTGGTCTATTAAATTCATTTAGTTCACTTTCAAATATTTCTTCTACAGCATCTTCGGAAAGCCTTTCCGAATTTTGATTTTCTCTTTCTTTAAACATAAAATTACATTCTTCTGAAAATCTTAACATAGAAATACTTTTAGCTGTATCACTTTTTAAATATCTAGCATCTAAACTCCATCTGTTTTCGTTCTTTTTTCCAAATCTTGCTCTATCTAATGCATCTGCATCTTTTAATAAATTACTTGTTTTTACTAAAGATGCAAACTTTTCATAATCAATGTTATATTTATAAGATAAATTATCTAATTTTGAAATATCAGTAAATCCTTTTTCTTGTTCCTTATGTTCATGATATTCAATAACAGCTTGAATCATAGAAATATTTTCAGATGTTATTCCAAATGGATTGTTAGGATTAGCTTCAAAATATTCCTGCACTTGCCTTGCACTTGCTAAAGCATGATTGTCATTTTCTCCTTCTTCTCCATCTCTTCCAGAATCATGGAAAGCTGCTGCTACCAAAAGCATTGCAGTTTCTTCGCTACTTAAATTTTCGTTTTTAGCTAAAATACCTGAAAACATTATAACCTTTTGAATATGACTTAAAGAATGATATTTATTCATATCATAATATGAAGTTTGAGATATATTTCTTATTGTACTAAAAATTTTATTTTTTTCATCATCTGATAAATCAAATAAATTTCTTTCATGTTCCATTAAAAAATCTTCATATGGTTTTAAGTGTTCTCTTGTAGAATCTATATCTAATTCCTTTTGAGCATCATCTCTATCATAACTAAAAGCATAATATTTATCTATTTCATCTTTATAAATTTGACTTACAGTTTGAACTAAACTTTCGTATTGTTCTGGATTAGCCAACATTAATTGACTCAATCTTGCATTTATAGTGCCAACTAATTCTATATGTTCTCTTTCTGTAAAGTATTTTCCTTTTAAGCCTTGAGAAGTTAGAATTCCTTCTCTATTATTATTAAATTTTACAATCAAGTCTTTTATAATACTTTCATCTGTTTCTCCTTGAGAACGCTCTTTATTACCAAGAAGTTTGTCTTTTAATTCTTGCATTTTAGCTTGTTCTCTTTGAGCACATTTTTCTCTTGGTATTATTAAAATTGGTCTTCCTGTTTGGCTTGCAACAAATTGTGCTGTCTTAAAGCGTCCATCTTGTGTTATATCAATATCATTTGTATCTTGAATATAAATAATATAGTCTGAAGCTTTTCTTTCATAAAGTCTTGTTTCCTTATTATAAATACTTCTGGATGTATCTGTTTCATTATTTGCACCTCTAGAATTATTTATCTGTTCTCTAGGTATTCTTAAAACAACACCATTACCATAATCACTTTTTACCCCTAAATTTGATAGTGCAATATTTGCTTCTTTTGATTTTATATTCGTTGTAGAAGCCATGCGAAGTTCTCCATCTCCACAAGATATTGTTCCTACAAAACATGTATCATCTCTGTCATAGTTTACAGTTCTTATATAATCTTGTCCAATTGTACTTTGGCATAAACCTTTTACTTGTACTTGTGTAGCATTCCAAAAATTTTGTTTATTTTCTGGCGATATATTTTGTTCGCCTCTTATTAACATCATAAAATCTCCAAATACTTCATATACTGGAATACTTTTTCCATCATAAGAAACGTCCTGAATTTTATCAGCTTGTACCTCCAATGTTCTATCATATTGCCTAGCATATAAGTCTAAAAAGCCTTTTTCTAAGTCTACTTTATAAAAAGGAGAGATATTTTTACTTATTGCTAATAATTCTTCTTTATGGGAATAATAGTAATTCCTATAATATTCAGATTCTTCTTCATAACTTTCAAATTTTATTGGAGTAATAAGCTCTTTTATTATTTGAAGCTTTCTGTATATATTCTTATCATCATCAGTTTGTATATCTAACTTATCAGAATCTATACCATATTTTTTTATTAGTTCTTTTGCTTCATCGTATGAAAGTCCAAATGTTGCAAATAACATGTTATATGAATCAATTTCACAATCAAAAGTTTCTCCATATTCTTCATCTTCGAAATAACCTCTTTCCATTGAAACAAAACGTTCTTCTCTACGTTTAAGTTCTTCTTGAATTAGGCTTTTCCCATCATAACCAAATTCGTCTATTATATGGTTTCTTTCAATATCTTCCAAATCCATAAGATATTGAAATTTTGCTTGCCAACTTTGAGAATCTTTTCCTATGCTAATTAATAATTCTCTTGAATCTGGATTCCTTAATATTGATTCCAAAACTCTTTCTACATTTTCAATAGATACTATTTCTAGTAACTGCTCGAATGAAAATGCTTCTCTCGCAATTGAATTTTCAAATACTGATGAGTTCATTTGCCCTAGTAAAGCAACATTCATATACAGAATTTTACCTTTATCATCCATTGCTCCGAGATGGACTTCTAGAGCCATTTAATATTTTTACTAATGCTCTTTTGTCAACTCCATTTATATACTCTCCAAATTTGTTATCAAGTACACTTTCAAATATTTCTATATTTTCTGGATTATTAACTATATCAGCTGGTAGCATTTGCCACATTTCAATTTGCAATCTAGGACTAATTTTAGCAATCTGGAATATATGATTTAGTTCCTCATTTGTATAATTTGAAAATTTATCTGGCTCATATTTATATTTATCTAATAATTCTAAAAAATCTTTTAATGTCTTTTTATCTTTGCTTGATACATTAGAACGTTCTATAGCATCATAATACTTTATAAACATTTTCTATAATTCCTTTTCAAAATTTATATTAATTTTATCATAATGCAATTTTTTTAACAATCATTTTTAAGTAATTTATAAATCAAAATAATAAATCTTATTTTTTCTTTCTAGATTTTTTATCTTCAATTAATTTCTTATCATCTATGTATTTATAATTTAAAGCATTTTCTTTGCTAATAACTGATTTTCCTAATTCTTTTTCTAAATTATCACGTGTGTTTTTTGCAATTCTTCCACCACGCTTTGCCATTTCTCTGTTTTCTTTTAAACCATAAGGTTTATGTTCTTTTACAAGTTCTCTTGTTGCAATTTCTCCTAAGTCTGCTAGAGTAACTTCAATATCAGTCATATTATCTCTTAAAGATTCTTTTCTTAATCCTTTGTATTCTTTATACTGTGATGCTTTCATTCCAGACCATTCTTGATAAATTTCGTTTGTAAGTATTCCATATTCATAATTTTTTGTGATTCCACTTTCTTTCCAAACATCAGTTAATTTATGCCTATCGACAACACCAGTTAATCTTTGTTTAATCCACTTGTCATCATATCCGTTTATTCCTATAATAATCAACAGCACGATTAACAGCGAGTTCTGGATCAAAAACTTCATCAATTCTTTCTTTTCCCATTTGTGCAAGCCAAACTTTAAATGGTTCTGCATTTCTACTTGGAATTGACTCAATTAATCTTAAAATTCCTTTTGTATCAAGAGCATCTGTTTCACGCATTTTTCCATCATTTGCTAACATTTTCAACTGTACGATATTTTCGTACAGTTGGCTACCTTCTTCAGTTAGCT
>CALXWQ010000035.1 GCA_944392435.1 uncultured Clostridia bacterium | reverse complement strand
TTTGCAAACACCATAACTCCACCAACTGGTCTATCTAATCTATGTATTAAACCTAAATACACATTTCCAGGTTTATTGTATTTCTCCTTTAAATAATCTTTTATTATCGTAAGCATGTTAACGTCACCAGTTTTATCCTCCTGCGACGGAATGTTTACTGGCTTTTCTACTACTATTATATGATTGTCTTCAAATATTACTTTTAATTTCTGCATTTCTTTCTCCTATTCTAACTATTATATAGCTACAAAAGAAACAAGTATTGCTAGGCAAAATTTAGTGAAAAACCGGAAGCGTACTTGGTGTACGCTGAGGATTTTTCATCTAAATTTTAACAACGCAAGACGCCGTTTATTTTGTAGCTAATTCTCCCATTTGCCATAAATACCACAAGGAAGTATCAACTTCGAATCTCTCATAGGAAGTCCTATTTCCCCATGTGAGAATTTTCCATTCTTTTTTATATTTAATCTTAAAATATCTTCTAATACTGTACTAGAAATTCCAGTTGTATATGAATTAATTAAGAAGAATAATGGATTGTCAGATAATACTTTTGTACATAATTCCACTAAATCAGCTATATTTTCCTCAAATTTCCACACTTCTCCATTCGTTCCTCTTCCATAAGAAGGTGGGTCCATTATTATTGCATCATATTTGTTCTCTCTTCGAATTTCTCTATTTACAAATTTCACAACATCATCTACTATAAATCTAATAGGTCTTTTTTCTAAACCAGATGATGCCACATTTTCTTTTGCCCATGTTGTCATTCCCTTAGAACTATCTACATGGCATACTGAAGCACCTGCATAGCTACATGCTACAGTTGCTCCTCCTGTATATGCAAATAAATTTAATACTTTTATATCTCTTTTTGAATTTTTTATCTTTGCTATCATCCAATCCCAATTAACTGCTTGCTCTGGAAATAAGCCAGTGTGCTTAAATCCCATTGGCTTAATATTAAATGTTAGCTCCTTATATTTTATTTGCCAATTCTCAGGCATCTTTTTATTATACTTCCAGCCTCCGCCACCTGCTGAACTTCTATTATATCTTGCATTTGTGTTTTCCCACTTTTTAGGAAAACTTTTACTCTTCCAAATTATTTGTGGATCTGGTCTAATTAATATAACATCTCCCCATCTTTCAAGTTTCTCTCCATTTGCCATATCTAGTATTTCATAATCTTTCCAATTATTTGCTACTTCCATTTTTATATCCTTTCTTCTAAAAATGTTTATATTTTAATTTATACATATATTAAATAGTATGTATCCTTCCTTATTTGATTTCTAAAATGAATACTCTATTTTCTTTGTCCTTCGTTTGGCAAATCCAATAGTAGTGTCCTTGTCGTTCTTTTTTAGAACGAATATAGTTTTTCCTTTGTTCAATTTTTCAAATTTTCCCTAAAACATTTACAAAACTAGTTACAAGGTAAATATCAATTGCCATAAATCCTATTGTTACGACCATAACTGTTGTAATTATTTTATGCCTTAGTAACTTTCCTAATGTTTTAGAAAATATTCCTACTTTTTGAGTATTTCTTCTTCTATTTCTTGTTCTTCTCCAATCTCTTTTGTTTACTTCTTGTCCAGACTTTAAATTCAAGACAATATCTTTTGCATACTCCATAAACGCATCCTCCCTTTTTTGGCTTAGAGCAAACTTAGACCTGCTCAAATTTTCCCACATATGAGAATTTAAGAATAAGTCTCTATTCTCTCTATTTTCATTATATGCAAGGGAGGTGAGTTTTATGACAATTCTTCTTTTATTTTTTTCGCTAAATTTTCATTTATTCCTTTTATTTTAGTTAGCTCTTCTATTTCTGCATTTGCAATTTTTTTAATACTGCCAAACTTCTTAAGCAATGCTTTTTTCTTTACTTCACCTATTCCACTTATCTCATCCAAAGCTGATTTGGTTGTTTCTTTTTCTCTTAATTTTTTATGATATCCTATTGCTGTATCATGCACTGCATCTTGGAATGTTGTTATTAAGTTAAATAACTCATTTGTAAGTTCTAATTCTTCTCGTTCTTTGTTCATTAATGCTCTAGTTTGATGCTTATCATTTTTTACCATTCCATAGATTGGTATGTTTAAAATACTTGTGTCAAATTCTAAATTTTCTTTTTTATATTTTTCTTTTAATTCTTCAATTGCCTCTATAGCTGCTCTTATCTGTGTTATTCCTCCATCCACGAAAATTACATCTGGCAATCTTCCAAATCCTCCATTTGGATTTTCTATTGAATGAACTAATCTTCTTCCAATTACTTCTTTCATACATCTTGGGTCATCTTGTCCAAATACTGTTTTTATTCTAAATCTTCTTGACATATTCTTTTTTATAATTCCGTCTTGGAGTACACACATTCCTGCAACCATATTTGTTCCTGATAAATTAGATATATCATAGCATTCTATTTTTCTAGGTAACTTGCCTAATTTTAATACTTCTTTTAGTTCTTGTAATATTGCATTTTTATCTTTCTCTTTATTTTCCAAAGTAATTTTTGCATTATTCTCTGCCATTTCAACTAGCCTTAGTTTTTCTCCTTTTTGTGGAGTTTTTATTTCAACTTTTCTTCCTGCTCCTTTTGTAAGCCATTCTTGCAAAACTTCTTTATCTTCAATTTCTTCTCTTATCATAATTTTATTTGGAAGAACTGGTCTATCCAAATAGTATTGTTTTATAAAGCCTGATATAATTTCTTTTGACTCTTCATCTACTAAATCATTTAAGAAAAAGTGCTCTCTTCCTATCATTTTACTTTTTCTTACAAAAAATATTTCTACACATACTTTGGTATCATTTCTAGCTAGTCCAATTACATCAATGTCGTTTTCTGAGATGTTTGAAACTTTTTGTCTTTCTGAAATTCTCTCTACTGCTATGAGCTTGTCTCTTAAATATGCTGCCTTCTCATAATGCAATCCTTTTGATGCCTCTAACATTTCTTGATTTAATTGTTTAACTAATTTATCTGTTTTTCCTTCTAATACATCAATTATTTCATCTATTTGTTTCATGTATTCTTCTCTTGACACATAGCCCATACATGGCGCCATACACTTTTTTATATGATAATTTAAGCATGGTCTATCTTTATACTTAAAACTTCTGCACTGTCTTATTTTAAACTTAGATTTGATAAACTCAACCATTTCTTTGGCACTTCCAGCACTTGCATATGGTCCAAAGTATTTTGCTCCATCATTTAAAATTCTTCTTGTAATATACACGTCTGGAAATTCTGATTTTACATTAACTTTTATGTATGGATATGTTTTGTCGTCTTTTAAAAGCACGTTGAATTTAGGCATATTTTTCTTGATTAAATTACATTCAAGTATCAATGCCTCTGCCTCATTGTCTGTAACAATGTATTCAAAATGTTCTATCAAAGCAACCATGTTTTCTATTCTTTTTGTTTTATTTGTTTTTCTAAAATATTGCCTTACCCTATTTCTTAATGAAATAGCTTTACCAACATAGATTATTTTGTCGTCTTTATCATGCATAATGTATACGCCCGGTTTATGTGGCAATTTTTTTAACTCTTCTTCTATGTTAAACATTTTTATCTTTCTCCATAATGCATTTTATCTTTTATATTTTCTTACGCTGTCTACAGTCTTCTTACATTTTTCTATTGCCATACTAATATTTTATCACATGTATTGGCTTTTTTCTACATGTCGGAAGAAAAAAGCTGATAAATCGTTACTGAATAATGGCTTTATTTTCTTTATGTCTTAAAAAATTACAATTTTAAATTTCCACCAGTCTCTCTATTTCTTTTCTCCTATTATATTTTCTTATCTCAAGCACTTCCAAATACCACAAATACGCAAGAATTAAAACTACTGCAATATTTTGTATGTAAAGTATTGCTATACTTGCAACTACTGTTAATAAAATCAAAATTGTTTTTGAGGCTAAATATGTATATTTGTATGCTTTTTTATTTCCAAATGCAAGCTTTAAAATTTCTTTTAAAACTCTTCCTCCATCCATCGGATATATAGGGATTAGATTAAACAATCCTATTACCAAATTAGAATATATTATTATTTGATATACATATATATTTTGTATATTTATATCAGACTTTGCTACTGCTATCATTACTACTGCTATTAGAAAATTTATTATAGGTCCAGATAACGAAATTATTGCTTTTTTAATTACTATCTCTTTATTCTTTTTACTATATTGTTGAGCATCTACTCCAAAGCTAATTTGAAGTCCAAATGGGGTTAGCCTCATTTCTTTTGGTTTAAATTTTAGTAGAACTCCTGCAAGTAAGTGACCTAGTTCATGAATTATTGCAAATATCATTAATAATATGTATATCTCCATCTGTGATGTTAGTAAAAACAAAAATAAAAATAAGAATATCTTCAAATCAATTTTTATACTCATTAGTTTTCTTCCCCTTCTTAAAATAAAGTTTTTATATTTTTTAAGACGCAACACTAAAATATTTTTTCTTTTGTAGTTACACGTAGCGCATAGGTCTTTTACTCAAATGCAGGCAGGATACAAAATATTTGTGCGAGTAAGGCGGAATGAATTTTACGCGTTCTTCTATAATATATTAATTTATCTTAAAATTTCAAAATTTTGTCAGGATTTACCGTTCTATTATCTCTCCTTATTTCGAAATGAAGATGTGGTCCTGTAGAATTACCGGTTGAGCCAACTTCTGCTATTTTATCTCCTTGTTTTACATATTGTCCTTCTTTCACTAGAAGTTTGCTACAATGTGCATATCTTGTTAGAACATCACCATTTGTTATATCTATATGCTTTCCGTATTCTCCCTCTTCTGATAAAACTGTTACTGTTCCTTCCATGGCTGCATAGATAGGAGTTCCTTCGTTGGCGCCTATATCAATTCCTTGATGATTCGCTGAAACCACTTCTGTTTCTTCTCTTGCTCCATACCTTGAAGTAACCGTTCCTTTTACTGGGAGTTTGAAATTATAATTTTCTTTTATATATTCTATATCCAATTCTACTTGAGATTTCTTTTCTTCATCTGTTTTACCTTCTGCCACTTCATTATTTGATGCTCCTCCAATTCCCCCTACAGTATTGGTAATTTCATTGGCTATAATATTGTTTTGTACATCATTTACTTGAATTTCATTTGTTGTATTACTTTGAATAACATTCGTTCCACCATCTGTTATTCCCCATTTTTCTTTATTATTATCAATAAATGAAGAAATTTGTTCTTGTATAACACCAAAGTTAATATCATATGACAGAAATTCTTTTGTCTTTTTTATCACATCATCCGAAAATATGTAATTTGAATTTTTTATTAAATAAAAAATTATGTATATAACTGCACAAATTGCAAGTTGCATCATCATCTTTTTAAACAATGATATTTTTCCCTTTTCGCTTGTATTAACATTATTTGTAGATACTCGAACTCCGGTTCATCTTTTTTCTTCTATTATATATTTCTTCTGCTCTTCTAATTCTTTCTTCTTGGCTTATAGTTCTTTCCAAATTCATCCCCCACATTCGTTTATTTTTTTATTCTTAATTTTTTAAAAATAAAAACACACCTTATTTGTTTAATTATTATTCAAATAAAGTGTGTTTTATTCTTATTCGATTCATTTTTGTTAAACAATAATACTCATCACAATTCCCACAACTGTTGTGAAAAATAAAAGAAAATTTAATTTAACGGAATTCTTATATCTTCTTTCTAATTTTTTCATATTGTTTTTCCACTTTGGTGACTCTTTCACTAGCTCTTCTGTATATTTATCAACAAGCATTTCTGCTTCTTTAATAATATATTTATTATCTTCTTTTTTCTCATCATTTTCCTTTTTATTATTTTTAATATCTATAACTTGACATTTTTGCACCTTTTTGTTCTCTTTTAAAACTACAAAAGCCTCTTCTATCATATTAGATGGCAAATTTTTAAGTACTACAATATTTTTCATATCTCCCATTTTTTACCTCCACAAAATTTAGTTCTTATATAAATTTTTACCATCTTTTTCTAATCTTATACAAAAACATCTACTTTTTGAAGAACTTTTTTTATTCCATAAGTTACAATGCTTGACATGTTCACTATATCTGGCAATTTCACATTGTTAAGTTCTTCTAAATTTTTGGTTATTTGATTATAATTTTTACCTACTATACATTTTATATTTACATTTGAATAAAAACATATAGTTTTATTTAATGCCTTGCCTAGCTTTATATACCCCTTTTCTAAAACAATATCTCCACTTGCTCTACTATTACTTAATGTTGAATCCACAGTAATTAGATATGGTTTTTCATAACTAGAATATATACTCTCTATTATTTCTTTTGCATTAACGAAATTAACCATATTATCAGTTGTACCATATACTTGTACTATTTCATTTTCTACTTCCTTTAATCTTTTTCCTATAAATGGTCCTATAGAATCTCCAATAATTTTACTTGTCCCAATGCACAAAAAAATAATATTTGAATACCCCTCTTTTAAATCCTGTAATTTGTTCTCAAATTCATTCACAAAGTTTATATATTTTTGCACAAATAGTCCCCTCTCAAGAAAATATCTCATAAAATATGAGATTATATAATAAAATTCTATTCTTTATTTTTAGTAATTATGATGTTTACTTTATTATCTTTATTATATTTTTTTATAATATTTTCAGAAAATCCAGCAATCTCATTTGTTATGAAAATTATATTATAATTATTTTTTATAAGTTCTTCCAATTTATTATCTGTTTCTTCAGGATTATCTAATTTAAAAACGTCAAATCCTAATCTTTCGGGCATCTTAAAGCTTTCTTTGTCTTTTACATACTTAATCCAAGACATCTTCATAGCTCTCAATCCTTTCTTTGCATATGTTTCACCTTTTATTAGTCTTTGACGTTTTTTTTATTTTATTCATTTATTTAATATTGTTATTTATTCCTTATCTTCTTTACTTAATTCCTCCTTTAAAGCCTCATCTGAAATATATTCTAATGCTCTTTTGTCATTCTCTACTGCCACTTTAGCTATTTCTTTTTCTGCTCTTAGTCTTTTACTTGCATACTTAAAAATTAATCCCTTATTACTTACAGCCGCTAGTACCACATCATAGTCATCTCGTAATCTCTCTGATGCATAATAAAGTTCTTGCCCATTTATCTTCACAGCATCCAACATGGTTTCCTTGTCATCTGCAAGTTTTTCGCTAACATAACAAGCTGTCCATCCCACTTTTTTAATAGATGAAAGTACAACTTCTTTGTCATCTTTTAATCTATCACTTGCAAATTCTAATACATTCCCATCTTGATTTATTGCTGCCATTACAATTTCTTTATCATCTTTTAATCTGTCACTTGCATAATCTAGTAAACTGCCTTGTTTGCTTACCATCTCTAAAACATAATCTCTATCATCTTTACGTTCTTCATCAAATTCCATTCATCTATCGCCCCTTTAGTAGTAAATCAATATATTTTTTTACAATTCATGTTTATTTTTTAGAGAAGAAGTATTTTTCATTTCTCTCATTTCCACCTTAACATCCTTACTAACTCTATTAGATTCAATTATTTTTTGTAATGTTTTATTAAATGTAAATTTATCTAATGAATTATTCTCTAAAAATTTTCTTGTTTTCTTTTCATACTTCACAAAAGCCACCGATATTGCCCATGCAATTCCCATTTGCACATAATATTTATCTAATTTTATTTCATTAAATATCTTGAATACCCTATCAATATATTCATCTATTAAGTAATAATCCATTAACATTATACATGCAAATCGTACTTCAAACTCATTTTTAGACACTACATACTTTTGAATATATTCAAACATTTCTTTTAAATTTTTACTAGTGAATTTATAAGTAGAAGCACAACAGTCACACACTGCCCAATTGTCAATCATTGGAACAAATTTATCTAAATATTTTAGTCTAGTTGAAAAATTTTCTTTCATGTATCCGATTACTAACCCATATACCATTTTCTCTTCATATAGCTCACATTTATATTGCTCTAAAAATTGTATAGGGTTATCTTTTGCAATTTTCTTTGCAATTTCTCTTAATTTTGGTAATCTAACGCCAATTATATTCTCAACATTTGGGCACAATCCGCTATGGAACTTCCTATATTCCTCATCAGCAATTTCATATAATTTTTCTCTTAAATTATTCATATTACTATCTTCTCTCCTACTTATATATACCATATTTTCGCCTTATGTTCAATACGTTTTCCCGCTAAAATTATATTTTTATATTCTCTATATGCTAAATCATAGTTTCTTATAAAATCTAATACTACGTACTTTGTACATGGATATTCTTGCCTTAGTTTATTTCCTAAAACGTGTACTCTTCCATTTTTATACTTTACCACAAATCTACTATTTTCTTTCCTCATTTCTAAATTTTTATATAGCGGGATTATTACATCACTATATAATTTTTCATATGAAAAAATATAACTTTTACCAACAAAACTTTTTGGAACGAACAAAATTTGTTCTCCTTCATGTGTTGGCAACTCTTCTACTATTTTCTGCCATGCTTTACTACTATGATTCCAGCATAATTTTTTTATTCCTATGCTTTTTGTTGGTATTTTCCACATTTCACATTGTTTTTGTGTATACTCTATTAAATCCATAAATAAAATTGTTGTAATTATGTCAGAAACTTTATCTTCTCCTATGTTTGGAGTTAGCATTAAAAAATCAAAAATATCTTCTATAAAACCCGCTTCAAAAATTGTACCTTTGGTTAATAACTTAACCAACTCAATTCCTCCATTTTGTCCGAAACTTTTTCCATTTCTACTTTCAATAGAATATCCCAATCTCGTTTCATTTCTCTCGTAAAAATTTTCAACAAATTCTAATAACACCTTATAATTTCTATTTTTAGCTAAATCCACTAATATATTAACAAATTCCTCGACTTTAGAAAAACATTTTTGGTGAAATTCAGTCTTTCCCCTTTTTAGTTTCATTGGATCAATAAAAAGTTTATTATCTTTATCTAAATTGATATTAACAAAATTTATTTCTCTACCTGGTAATTTATATTTTGTACTTATCTTCATAGTATTTCTCCTACATTTTTTTAAAGTATATCATTAGTGAAGTTTACGTACAAGGACATGTTTTATTTCTGGTTAACTTTGCAGTTAATAATGGCTTAGTTTTTACTTGCTTTTTTATTGTATAGGAAAAATCGACTTATTACTTGACATTTCAGTACTTTTAACGATTTTTCCTATACAACAAGGTTAGGTTTCCTTGGGCTGTGCATATTCGCGAAACGATATGCACATGTGTGCGTCGAAAGCTTTGCTTTCGCTAACGTACACCTTTCTTATTATTTATCTTAAAATATAATTATTTTTTTATACCATTACTATATACATTTTTATTGTAATATACAAAAGTCATTTTATAGATTGTGTTTGTTCCTGAACAGTTTCTAAATGATGAATATAAATCCCTTTATCGCTATACCTTTTTATTATTCCAACAAATAAAGGCTTAGTTGGTTTTAAATTTCCATTTTTTCCACACAAAAACACCTCTATTTATTGTTTTTATAAGCAATAAATAAAAGGTGTTGGTTGTTTTTTTATTAATCTCTAATCCCTAACTCTTTTCTCATTAATCCTGCTAACAAACTAAATTCTGTTGTTAAATTTCTATATTTTTCCATTGTTTCTTTATCTTTTTCTTTTAGTGATATTTTATATTCTAATAAACAATCTTTTACTTTTTCCAATTCATTTTTTACCTTATTACTACCTAAAAGAAAAACCTCTGGCGAAAGCTCTTGAAATTTATCAATTATCTCTATGCTTTCTGCGTTATCGTAATTCAAATTTATTTCTAAATAAATTTTTTTATACTTAAATATACTTCACTTCGCTTATCTAATAAATACATTGTTCGATTATTCTCATTCTGATAATAATTTGCTATTAATGTTCCAACTATTCCAATTAATCCACCAATAATAACACCTATAAAAGATAATACTCCTTCATTCATTTTTTTACTTCTCATTAAACTTCACAATACCATTTGACAAATCCTTTTAATCTGTGTATAATAATTATAGGAAATGAAAGCCACAGAAATGTGTGCTACCATATATTTATAGTAAACACCACATAGCTTGGCAGAGCATAATGTGGTGCTTTTTTATTTGCTCAAAATAATAACCAAA
>CALXWQ010000034.1 GCA_944392435.1 uncultured Clostridia bacterium | reverse complement strand
TTTATTTTTGGGACTTACTATAAATTTACAAAAATGAGAAAATAGGGAAAGTTTCAAAATGAAAAAAGTCCATTTTATGGATAACAACTTTATAACAAAATTAGTAAAAAAAATAAAATTTTAAGCATTTGTCACATAAGGAGGGGCGATAATGGCAATAAGAGTTATAAGAGAAAACGGGGATGAAATTCTAAGAAAAAAATCAAGAGAAGTCGAAATAGTAGACGACAAAATAAGAGAACTATTAGATGATATGCTTGAAACAATGCATAAATATAATGGGGTAGGGCTTGCCGCACCACAAGTCGGCGTGCTAAAAAGAGTTATTGTAATTGATTTATATGATGGAAATGAACCATTAAAATTGGTTAATCCAGTAATACTTAAAGCAAAAGGAAAGCAAGAGGTGGAAGAAGGATGCTTAAGTTTTCCAAATCAATATGCAAAAATGATTAGACCTGAAGAGATTGTGGCAGAAGCATTAAATGAAAAAGGTGAAAAGATAAAAATAAAAGCAAAAGGATTATTGGCACAAGCTATATGCCATGAAGTAGATCACCTGGAAGGTATATTATTTATAGACAATATGATACCTGGCACATTAGAGTATGTTGAGCCAAAGCAAGAAGATTAGTTAAGAATGAACAGTATAAACATCTAAAAAATGGATTTGGTATGGAGATAAGAATAAGTAGATACAATTGAGAACACATAGTTAATTAAAAATATTGATATAATAGGAGACATTGTGAGATAAGCTAAAAACACAAGTCTCCTTATTTGGTTAGAGGAGGACGACTAAATGTTAAAAATAGTTTTTATGGGAACACCTGATTTCGCAGAGAAATCATTGGAAAAATTATATGAAGCAGGGCATAAGATAGAAGCAGTTGTGACAAATATGGATAAACCAAAAGGAAGAGGCATGAAAATGATTGCTTCTCCAGTAAAGCAGTTTGCTTTAGAAAAAGGACTTAAAATTTATCAGCCTCAAAAGGTTAGAAATAATCCTGAATTCATCGAAGAAATAAAAAGTATAAATCCAGATGTAATTTGCGTTGTAGCATATGGAAAAATACTTCCAAAAGAACTTTTGGAAATACCAAAAATGGGTTGTATAAATGTTCATGGCTCACTTCTTCCAAAATACAGAGGCGCAGCACCAATTCAATGGGCAGTGCTAAATGGAGACAAAACAACAGGAATTACAACAATGTACATGAATGAAGGAATGGATACAGGAGACATGATTTTAAAAGAAAAAGTGGAAATAGGAGAAAATGAAACTACAGGAGAATTGTGGGATAGATTAGCTGATATAGGTGCAAAACTTTTAATAAAAACACTTGATTTAATAGAAAAAGGCAAAGCACCACGAGAAAAACAAGGAGAAGATTTTACATTAGCACCAATGCTTAACAAAGAAATGGCAAAAATAGATTGGAATAATAAAAAAGCAAATGAAATTAAGAATTTAGTAAGAGGTTTGAACCCTATAATGGGAGCATATAGTTATATAAGTGGGAAAAAGTTAAAGCTTTGGAAAGTAGATGTAATTCCAATAGAAAGTTTAAAAAAAGAATTTCCAGAAATAGAAGAGTATGAGTACAAGTTACCAAACATTGAGCCAGGCACAGTTTTATTTTCAGACAGTAAAAATGGATTATATGTAAAAGCAAATGAGGGAATAATAAAGGTGCTTGAAATACAAGGAGAGAATGCAAAAAAAATGAGCATAAATGATTTCCTAAGAGGCAACAAGATTAATGTGGGAGAAATGTTTTACACGTAGTTACAATTCACGGCTTACCTGTTGCTGTTTATAAATATACAGCAAGAAACAACATTTTCTAAAAAGTACGAGAATATGGAATGGAATGTGATTTGAGTATAGAAATTCTAAGAAAATTTTGGTAGGGAATCTCGAACCCTTTTGAGGGCGCTGCCAAAATTTCTCATAGAATTTCTACGAAAATCAGCTTGACCGACATATTCGAGCTACTTTTTAGAAAATGTTGTTTCTTGCCATATAAATGTAAATTAGTAAGCCGTGAATTGTAACTACACTTAGTGGAATGTAAGTTATTCAGCAACGAATGTAAAGAAAAAATTGACAAAAAGTGTTGCAAAATTTGTAGGATAATAGTATAATATATAATGTATGGAAATAAATTTTCGAAAAATAATAGTAATATAAACATAAACAAAGTGCATAATATTAGTATATAGGTATACAAAGGAGAGTAAAATGGATTATTTATATATGATACAGCAGGCACTTGTGTGGCTACTAACTATATTTTGGGGATATCAATTAATTATTAGTATATGTTCGCTTGTTAAATTAAAGGATAAGCCTATATTAGAAGAAAAAACAAATAGATTTATGGCAATAATACCAGCCCATAACGAAGAAAATGTTATTGAGGCTTTGATTGAGAGTTTAAATAGACAAGATTATCCTAAAGATTATTATGATATTTATGTTATAGCTGATAATTGTACAGATAGAACTGCGGAAATTGCAAGAAACTGTGGAGCTATCGTAATGGAAAGATTTGATGAAGAACATAAAACAAAAGGATATGCTCTTCAATGGTTTTTAAAGCAAAAAATAGACGAAGATGCACCATATGATGCTTTTTGTATATTTGATGCTGACAATATTGTTGATAAAAACTTTTTAAAAGCTATGAATAAAAAGTTATGCCAAGGTGAAGAAGTTGTGCAGGGATACAGAGATATTAAGAATCCAACGGATAGCTGGGTTTCAGCGGGTTATGCTTTGTTCTATTGGACAATGAATAGATTTTATCATTTGGCAAGGTATAATTTGGGACTATCTCCACTAATAAATGGTACAGGTTTTATGGTTAAATTTGATGTTATAAAACCTGAGGGATGGAATACAAAAACATTAACTGAGGATATAGAGTTCTCACTAAAGAGAATTATAACAGGAAAAAGACTTGGTTGGGCAACAGATGCAATTGTATATGATGAGCAACCAGTTGGGTTTAAGCAATCATGGAAACAAAGAACCAGATGGACAGTTGGTCACATACAATGTATGAGTGAATATACAAAACCACTTGCCTCAGCAGTAAGAAAACATAAAACAATGATGAATTTTGATGGACTTTTGTATATACTTGGAAGTATTCCAATGTTCATATTAACATTAGTATTGCTAGTATTAAACTTTGTTATTTTTGCAGCAAATGGAATGACAGCAGTAGATTTAGTAATAAATTGTTTAAGGTATTTAATACCAACGTTCTTATTACCAATATTTACAGCATTGCTAATCATGATATTAGATAAAAAGCCTATTAGACCAATGATTAAAGGATTATTATGTTATCCATTATTCTTAGGCTCATGGATTTTGATAAACTTTAAGTGTTTATTCAAACGTGATACAAGTTGGGATAAGATAGAGCATGTTAGAAATGTAAAAATAAAAGATGTTGCATAATTATTATATGTAAAAGCTCCTAAAGTAAAAATTTAGGAGCTTTTTTTCGGCTATATGAAATATACGTATTTCATATAACTAAAAGATATATAGCATTCGCTATTGCATTTTAAACATGCCTACTACCAGCTTTTGGGTAGAGCAAATAATAAAACCATTAGTTAGTAACATATTATGATACAAAACTGGCAAAATCATATATGAAAATAAAATATTTTACGGTCATATAATAATAACCAATTTTTGTATAATTTTTTAATCAAAAAAACAAATAAATGGTAGAATTAAGTCGAATTATATATTCTACTCTAAAGAATATATAATGCATTATAGTTGGTTTATAGGTATACCCTTTGAAAACCTAAATAAATAAGAATAAGGAATGGTAATAATGAGCGAACTACAAAACAGAAGATACAAAGAAGTAACACCTGAAGCAACAGTAAAAAAATTAAAAGGAATATTAGAAAAATTAGGAATTGAAGTAGAAGAAAAATGGTCTAATGAAAGTAGTGTTGGTACATATTCATTAAGAGTATGCATTAAAGGTACAGACATTGGACAAAATGGAAAAGGTATGACAAAGGAATTTGCAATGGCAAGTGGGTATGCGGAGTTTTTTGAAAGATTACAAAATGGGATGTTCAGATTTAGAATAGAAAAACCTTCTAAAGATTTACCATTTGCATCTGCACCAGACGAGAAACATTTAACAGTAGAAGAAGCACTAGGTTTAGAAAAAAATAACGGAGAAATTAAAAATAGCTTTTTTGAAAATATATTGAAACAAAATGGAAAAGAAAACGAATCAAAAGAAGAAAAAATAGAGTACATAAAAGAGATATTAAATGAAAAATCAAATATAGTAGAAAAAGAAGAGTATAACTATTTACCATACTATAGTGTAAAAAATAAAGATTTGGAATATGTACCAGATAAATTATTTAGTTATTTATTTGACACAAACGGAATGTGTGCTGGTAATTCCAAAGAAGAGGCGCTTATAGAAGGACTTTCTGAAATACTAGAAAGATATGCAGGAATGAAGATTTTTAAAGAAAAAATTACTCTCCCAGAAATACCTATGAGTTATATTGAAAAATTTCCAAAGGTAAAGAAGATGGTTGATAAGTTAAGACAAAATGAAGAATACTACTTTAAGATGGTAGACTGCTCTTTTGGTGGAAAATATCCAGTGGCTGGCTTATACATTATAGAAAAAAACACTGGTAAGTTTGGATTTAAAATGGGAGCTCATCCGGATTATGGAATAGCAATGGAGAGATGCTTTACAGAGGCTGCACAAGGAAGGGATATTTTTGAGTATGCAGAAACATGTTTGTTTGATTTTTATGAAGGTGAGGATAGCAAAAACAGAAATCTAACAGAATTTATATTTGCAGATTTGTCAGCAGTTCCATACCAAGTAATAGGAGAAAAAGCAAAATTTGAATTTGTTGAAATGCCTGATGTTTCGCATTTGGATAATAAGACAATACTCAAGAATTTAGTGCAAAGCATATTAGATGAAGGTAAAGATATACTAGTAAGAGATGTAACAGTATTGGGATTTCCTGCTCTTAGCATAGCAATACCAGGAATGAGCGAAATAAGTTTTGATGCAAATGCAACATATTTTAATATATTTGTTACAATGCAAAAATTATTAAAAGATATGAGGAATATTAACCTAAGTAATTTAAACAAGGTTATAGCGATTATGGAAACAATAGTAAATGAAATAGGATACGAAAAACTTTCTATACTTATAAGCCTACAAGATAATTCTATGCTTCCTTGTGAACAAATGGGAAATGGAGCAAAATATTTTTTAGCAATTTGCTATATAATGAATGAAGAGTATAATAAGGCAGCTAAGATACTAGAAGACTTGAGCTTTTTAGCAGATAGCATAACAACTAATCCTATTGAAAAAATTATGGTAAAGGCAGTATACTATTATGCCTCTGCAATGGATAAATTGAAAAATCACCAAAAAGCAATGTACTACATTAAATTATTGTTTGATGAACAAATTGCCAACTGTATTGAATTAAGTTTTAAAGATAGAGAAAACATTTTAGTAAATCATTACGGAATAACTGAAGAAGATTATGTAGATAATAATGATGCCTTCTATATGCCATTTATGAAAAAATTTAGAGAAGCCCAAAAGGAAAATGCATTAGACCAAATGCAAACAAAAACAATTTTTAATTTTTAAGTTTTTATCTAGGCAATGTGTATGTTGTAAATTAAAAACATACATATTGCCTAGATTTTATTCAGAAAGTTACAATTCACGGCTTGCCTATTTATATTTAACAAAGCAAGAAACAACATTTTCTAAAAAGTAGCTCGAATATGTCGGTCAAGCTGATTTTCGTAGAAATTCTATGAGAAATTTTGGTAGCGCCCTCAAAAGGGTTCGAGATTCCCTACCAAAATTTTCTTAGAATTTCTAAACTCAAATCACATTCCATTCCATATTCTCGTACTTTTTAGAAAATGTTTTTCTTGCTGTATATCTATAAATTGCAATAGGCAAGCCGTGAATTGTAACTTCAGAAATGTAAAATTACGGAAATTTCATTTGAAATGCAAAAATTTAACGAAATTGTCAAAAAATGTTTACTTTTCCTACATTTTATTATATAATATTGCATGTATTTACATAAACACATAAAAATGTGTTTTTATACTATAATTTTAATAGGAGGGGTATTATGAAAAAGCTTTTCAAGGGAATTAATATAATAGCAATAGTTGTATTAATGCTAATTATGTTATTACAAATTCCTGTAAATGCGACAAATTACAACCTAGAAATTGTTAAAACAGATAATGAATATTTACTTTATATATCAACAATTATGCAAAATGAATTCCAATTTGCATTTACAAATAGTAACACAACAGATAAATCTACATTAAACTTTATTAACTCTATAAAAGATGAACAAGGAAATAATGTAGCCTATGTAGACAAAGAATTAGAAGAAACATATTTTAAAGATAAAAATGGGGAAAACATAAATCAATATATGTGGATTAAACAAGATAACCAAATAAATAATCCAATAGAAATTGACCTAAGTACTGCTATTACACAAGAAGTAATTGATTTTGTAAATAAAACTACTACTAGAATTCCAATTACAATTGGTCAAGAAGAGAAGAAATCTACAACAGAAGGTAATAAAAAAATTACAACAACAGTTGGATATTTAAAAATTGATGAACAAAAAGGGGACACTTATGAATATCAATTAGTGAAATTACCAAACACAGAATATACAAGGTTTGTGGAACTAGCAAAAGAAATTTCTATGTTTGAAAACAATGCAAATTCATATGAAAACATTGTAAAGATTAATGAATTCTATGAATTATACAATAACTTACTTCCAACAAAATGGGAAAAAGTTACTGATGGTAAAATTGAACAGCCAGCAGATGCTGAAGATGGAGAAGAATATGTTGTATGGATTAAGAGTAAAAGTCCAGAAGGAAAAGAAATAGCTGATGTTCAATTTATGACAAGTGTTAGGGAAGAAAAGGAAAAAACTTCTACGCAAACAGTTACAGAAGAAGTATCTACTAAAACAAAACTACCAGTAACTTTTGATAGTAACATAATTTTGATAATTGCATTTGTAATTATAGTTTTAGCTATTATAATTCTTTTAGTATTAAGAAAGAAAATTACAAAGAAAAATTAAAAGAGTATTTTGTAAATGAAAAAACTTATTAATATTTTAATTATCATATTGGTAATATCTGCAATTATTTTATTGGGAGTTATTGTTTATAGATATTCACAATATCAGAAAAATAGCCAAGAAGCTGTGGCAGTAGCAGAAAAAATTGAAGAAGAATTTGAACAAACATTAGAAACAAATAATAAAGTTGAAATGGAATATAAGGGATATCAAGTAGTAGGTATAATAGAAATACCAAAAATAAATATAAAATATCCAATATTAAGTGAAACTAACGAAGATTCAATACAATACTCAATAACGAAATTTGCTGGAGAAGATATAAATTCAATTGGAAATTTCGTTGTCGCGGGGCATAATTACTTAGATGGGTCTATGTTTGGTAAGGTTAAACAATTAGAAATAGGAGACGAAATTAAACTTACAGATTTATACAACAATACAATATCGTATGAGATATTTGATATTTATTCTGTAAATCCAAACGATACAAGTGTTATAAAAAGTGTCAAAGAGGATTCAAGAGAAGTTACATTAATTACATGTACAAAAGGCCACATTGAAAGACTAATTACAAGAGCTAGAGAAATATAGTTTTTATAATTAAAAAAATGATAATATAAACAATTAATTTTTAGGGGGGAAAATTAATGAAAGCTAAGATGAGCTATAAAAGTAAGAAAATAGCCATTATAACAGCAATAATTATAGTCTTAGTTGCTGCAATTTCAACTGGTGTATATTTCTACATAAAAGGTAACGAAACAGCCAAAGCAGCGTTTACTCAAGAAGATCAAGATTTAGCTAGTAGTAATAATGGTGAATCTAATACAAATGAAGAGCCAAATAATAATGAAAATCAAGAAAACAGCCAAAATGAGACAAATGCAGAAGAAACAAATCAAGGAGAAGCCAATTCACAAGATTCTGCAAATGATAGTAGAGTGGAAGAAACAACTGAAAATGTAACAGATAATGCAACTAATGGAGAAAGTGAAAATATAGGTGAAGAGTTTACACAAACAGATACAGTAGAGACAGAAGTAAATATGACTGAACAAGAAGTAAATGTTGGCTGGTCTAACATTTCATTAGCAAAAGCTAATATGTCTGCTAATATTGCAACAGATAATACTGATTTATCTATAGATAAGAAATCAACAGTTGTAAGCACTTTAGATAATGACAAAAATGTAGTACAAAAGGGAAGTAAAATTAGATACGATATAGTAGTTACAAATAATGATGATGTAGCTATAAATGATGTTAATATATCTGATGTAATTCCAGAAGGTACTAAATTAGATACAAAAGCTGAAATGTCTGAAGGAGCAGTTTTAGATAGTAATGGCAGACTTTCTTGGGTAGTAGACATACCTAGTGAAAATACTGTAACCGTTTCTTTTACAGTAGAAGTAGTAATTGAAAATGGAGAAATAAGAAATACTGCAGTTGTTAATGGAAAAAATACTCCAGAAACAATTAACAATGTAGAGAAAGAAGCAGATAAGTATTATTACAAAATTGAATATTACAAAGATAGCATTTCACCAGAAAATATAATAGGAGAGACACCATTTGCTGAGGCAAAGCTAGGTACAAATATAACAAACGAAATAATAGTAAAAGATTTTGAATCTGACTGGTTAAATAAAGAAAAAATGCCTGGATATAAAGATGGAAAAGTGCAAGACTTAAATGGTAGTTCAGAGGGATATATTACTATATCTGCAGACAAAGAAAATATAATAAAAGTTGTATATGAAAAAGAAAAAGTTTTGACAGTGGTACCTACTAAAACAGAGTCTGAAGTGGTACCAGTACCACAAACAGCAATATTAGTTTTAGACTTTTCAAGCAGTATGGATAATGACAGAATAGTACAACTAAAAAAAGCTGTTGACACATTCTTGGATAATTTCTTAACACCATTTGAAGATGGTAAAGTATACAATAAAGCAATGATTATAGAATATGCAGATGAAATTATAAAAGTAGTTGGTCCTTCATCTAATATTGAAGATTTAGACATATCAAATGATGAAACTGGATATGGTACAAACATCGACTATGGCTTGACAATGGCTAATAAATACATTGACATAAAGGATACTGCAAATACATCAGTAATACTTATGTCAGATGGTAGACCACGTCATTATATTGATGAAAACAACGATATAGTTCTAGATGTACAAGGAGCATTTGACCAAGCAATAGAAACTGCTAATATTATAAAGAATAAAGGAGTAAAACTATTTACAATTGGCTTTATGATAGACAGTAAAGGACAAAAATTAATGAAAGAACTTGCTACTTCAGCAGAAGATACATATTTTGATGCTGATGATGGAACAAAATTAAGTCAAGCATTCCATAATATATCAAATACTATCAACAAGACAACTGATGAAGAGCCAATAAGATTTTATATTGATAATGGAAAAGTTGAAATAACAAGTGGATTTACAGAAGGTCAAAATGTAGAGATATATAATGATACATATTATTCAAACATATCAACACCTGACAAAAAATATACTTGGAAAGAATTTATAGATTCATCTGAATATGTAACATATAGTGATGGAAAGATTACATTTGACATTGGAAAATATGTATTAGATAATAAGTTAAACAAGGATGATTCAATAACAATTAGATTTGTAAACAATTTGGACGGAACTAACGGTGGAGTTCTAGAATCAGGAATGAATTTAATAGCAAATGCAGAAGATGAAGAAATAGACAATGTATTGGCTAAAATGGATAAAGAGGTAAAAAAAGAAGAAATAAAAGAAAAAAATGAAAAGAAAGAATCTTCAAAAGAAAGCAGTGAAGAAGACAAAAAAGAAAATGCTGACAAAGATAGTAAAGACAGTAAAGATAACGAAGATGGCAAAGTAGATCAAAAGGAAGAAAATGATAAAAAATTAAATACTGATAATCAAACTGTACCAGATGAACAAAGCCAACCTTCAGATGAACAAGAAAAAACAGAAAGTGCTATAGAAGATAATGAAGAGAAAAAAGATGAGCTAAAAGAAGATTTTTTAGAAAGCCAAAAAGAAGAGAATAAAGACTGTTCTTCTGATGAGAATAGCAATTGTTAGAGAATATCTAGAAATGTATATAAAATTTATTTAAAAGAAAGAGTATATTAAATGCTCTTTCTTAAGTTATAGAAAATTACATTTCCTATAACTTAGCAATAGCTGAAATTGCTATTGCCCTTTTTAAATTGCAGAAAGTAGGAGTAATAATGGGAAAGCATTCAGAAGAAATGAAAAGTGGCAAAACGAAAATAATAATTTTTATTTTTGTAATATTTATAATTATTGCTTTGATAATTATGCTTTTTGTACTCAAAAAAACCCCAGAAGAAAAGGCTATAGAAAGTATAGTTAGATGCTTTAAAGCAATAAAAATGTCAGATGTAGATAGCGCAAATAAATATATAAACTATGACGAATTGGTAGCAAGTTTAGATGCGATGATTGTAGAAAATAGAAGTATATCAGATGTAGAAAAAGAGCTTTTTAAAGATATTAATTGGAACATTAAAAACATAAAAATAGAAGATAATAAAGCTATGGCTGAAGTTGAAATTATAAATAAAAACTTTGAAAATATTATAACAGAATGGATGAAACAATTATATGGAATAAGAAATTCAGAGCAAGTCATATCTGACCAAATAGCATTGGAAAAATTAGAGAATATTTTAGAAAAAGAAACTGAGTCAAAAAGTGAAGTACAGACTATAACTTTACATAAAGAAAAAGAAGGCTGGAAAATAGATGTAAATGAAGAATTAAGAAACTTGATGTACCCAGGAATTGACAAAGTTATTTCAGTGCTAAATGAGTATTGAATGTTACGGTCCACAGCTGGTCTATT
>CALXWQ010000033.1 GCA_944392435.1 uncultured Clostridia bacterium | reverse complement strand
TCTCAAACACATGTAAATTCGAAAGATAATTGGCATCTTGCGTTGTCAAACTTCGTAAAAATTTTTTCGATGTACAACGCGTACTATCTCAAAAATTTTTACTCGTTTTCCTAGCAATATACCAATTCTATTTCGAATTTGTAATGAGAGCTACATTTGGCTACGTTAAATTTATTTTTAATTTAATCAATGTACCATTAGTACGCCTCATAAATTAAAAAATAAAATTTATTATAGAAAGGAAGATTTAAGCATGAAAGATTATTTAGGAATTGAAAGTGTAAAAGCACTAGAGGTATTGGATTCAAGAGGAAATCCAACAGTTCAAGTTGAAGTTGTTACAGAAGGAGGATTTTCAGGAGTAGCAATGGTTCCATCAGGAGCATCTACAGGAAGTTTTGAAGCAGTAGAATTACGTGATGGAGATAAGAATAGATACCTAGGAAAAGGTGTTCAAAAAGCAGTTGATAATGTAAATAAAATAATTGCTGATAAATTAGAAGGAATGAATGTTTATGAGCAAGTTAAAATAGATAAAATGCTTATTGACTTAGATGGAACAGAAAACAAAGCAAAATTAGGAGCAAATGCTACACTTGGTGTGTCTTTAGCAGTGGCAAGAGCAGCAGCTGCATCACTTGGAATGAGTTTATACAATTACATTGGTGGAGTAAATGCAAAAGAATTACCAGTACCAATGATGAACATCATGAATGGTGGAAAACATGCTGACAGCGGACTTACAGTACAAGAATTTATGGTAATGCCAGTTGGAGCAAAAACATTCAAAGAATGCATGAGAATGGGTGTGGAAGTATACCATAGCTTAAAGAAAGTATTAAAAGAAAAAGGATTAGCAACAGCAGTTGGAGACGAAGGTGGATTTGCACCAAACGTATCTAGCGAAAAAGAAGCATTAGATTTAATTATGGAAGCTATAGAAAAAGCCGGATATGTACCAGGAAAAGATGTATGCTTAGCACTAGACTGTGCATCAACAGAAATGTTTGATGAAGCTAAAAAAGTAGGAAAAGACGGATACTTATTCTGGAAAACTGGAGAATTCAAGACAAGAGAGCAAATGATTGACTTTATAGTAGACTTAGCAAATAACTATCCAATAATCTCAATAGAAGATGGATTAGCAGAAGAAGATTGGGAATCTTGGAAAGTATTAACAGAAAAAATTGGAGACAAAGTACAACTTGTTGGAGATGACTTATTTGTTACAAATATCAAGAGACTACAAAAAGGAATTGACATGGGAGTGGCAAATAGCATATTAATAAAATTAAACCAAATCGGAACATTAACAGAAACATTAGATGCTATAGAATTAGCACACAAAGCAGGATACACAGCAGTTGTATCACATAGAAGTGGTGAAACAGAAGACACAACTTTAGCAGATGTTGCAGTAGCTACAAATGCTGGACAAATCAAAACTGGTGCACCATGTAGAACAGATAGAGTTGCAAAATACAACAGACTTCTAAATATTGAAGACGAATTAGAAGATGTAGCAGTATTTAAAGGAAGAAAAGCAATAAAATGAGATGTGAGAAATGAAAAATGAGAAGTGGGAGATTGATTATGAAAACTTTTTTCTCACTTCCCATCTCCCACCTTTCACATCCCATAACATTGGGGTATCGCCAAGCGGTAAGGCATCGGACTCTGACTCCGACATTCCTGTGTTCGAATCACAGTACCCCAGCCAAAGAAAAAAAGCTTTCTGCCACCTATTTTGTTACTGGATAATGTTTTTTGCTTTTTAATTTAACTTGAGAAATTCAGAAAGTATGTATGTTTTGAAAATAAAACCATTATCCTGTAGCAAATTATCAAAAATTCGTATTATGACTGTTGAAAAAAATCTTATCTTATGCTAATATATAAGAAAAGCAATATTATACAAAGGAGAGAAAAATATGATAGTTGATAAAAAAGGAAAAATATTTGAAGATAGAAGAAAAAATAAAGAAGATAGACGTAAAGTCGAAATAGATGCAACTGGTGGAAGAAGAAAAAAACAAAGAAGAACTGAAAATAACAAAATGAGAGGAAAATAGAATTATATAAAATAGATTTTCGTAGGGCTTGAATGTTTTATTTAAGGTAAATAAAATTGAGCAAAAAGAAAGTTAATAAAGTATATACAAAAAAGGAAGTTATATGTATGTGGTAAACACAAACTATAGCTCCCTTTTTACTGTAGACTAACTAAAAACTAATTAGCAACATCCACCTCTGTTACCACCACAGCAGCAACATATTAATATTAATACGATTATTATCCAGCAGCAATCGTCACCAAATCCGAAGCCACATCCGCATCCTCTATTTTCTGGCATATATTTCCCCTCCTTTCAAATGTAAAATATCATGTAAATTAGCAACCACATGAGTTGTTACATCCGTTACTACAACAGTTGTTACCTCCGCAACAGAAAAGTAGTAAGAATAGGATTATGAACCATAATAGTTCGCTATTATTACAACAACAACTTCCCATTTCTTTACCTCCTAACAAAACTTTAATTGTTTTTTAAGTTCTTTCGTATGATATATATTATTCAAAATGAAAAAAATAGTTACAAAAAATCTTTAAAACCCCTATACAAAAAATGCAAAATAATGATATAATTCTATGGAATAGTCAAATGAATAACATATAGATCTTTTTAGATTTTTATATTAGAGAGGAACGAAGTAAAATGGGTAATATAGTTTTATTAGATGATTTAACAATAAATAAAATTGCAGCTGGTGAAGTTATTGAAAGACCAGCTTCTGTAGTAAAGGAATTAGTTGAAAATTCAATAGATGCAGGAGCAACAAATATAACAATAGAAACAAAAAATGGTGGTATATCATATATAAGAATTACTGATAATGGAAAAGGTTTTATGCCAGATGATATGGAAATTGCTTTTGAAAGACATGCTACAAGTAAAATAAGAAAAGCAGATGATTTAGAAACTGTAACTTCTATGGGGTTTAGAGGAGAGGCATTGGCAAGTATTGCTGCAATTAGTAATGTAGTACTTATATCAAAAACGGAAGAGAATGAAATAGGTAAAAAAATAGAAGTAAAAGGTGGAAATATAATAAATCTTGAGGATGCAGGATGCCCAAAAGGAACTACAATTACAGTTACAGATTTGTTTTACAATACACCTGTAAGATATAAATTTTTGAAAAAAGATTTTACAGAAGCGGGGTATATTGAAGATACTGTTACAAGAATAGCATTGGTACATCCAGAGATTGCAATAAAATTAATAAATTCTGGAAAGGTAATTATACAAACTTCAGGAAATGGAGATATGAAGTCAGTAATATATAATATATATGGAAAAGATGTAGCAGAAAATATTATTGATGTAAATTATGAGTATGAAGATATGAAAGTAACTGGAGTTGTAGGAAAACCAGTTATTGCTCGTTCAAATAGATCAAACCAATTGTTTTTTGTGAATAAAAGATATATAAAAGATAAGGTATTAACAAGTGCAGCAGAGCAAGGGTTTAAAGGACTACTAACTGTTGGAAAGTATGGATTCTTAGTCTTAAATATAGAAATGAATCCGCAAAAGGTTGATGTTAATGTGCATCCAGCAAAGCTTGAAGTTAGATTCGAAGACGAAAATAAAGTGTTTAAAGCAATTTATCACGCAGTAAAGGATAGCCTTTTGAAAGAAGATTTAATTCCAGATAAAACTAAGATTGAATTGGATAAACAAAATAGCTGGAAAATGAATACATCACCTATGGAAGCAAAAAGTAAAGAAACTACTGTATATAATATTGGTAATGAGAATAGTATAGAAAATAATGCAGTTAGCAAATCACAAGATACTGAAGAAGCAAAATTTGATATTTTAGCTGAAATAAATAAGATGAGAAATGCACCTTTACCAGATTTGTCAGAATTACAAAACAAAAGTGATAATAATGAAAGAAATGATATTAAAAGAGATGAAATAGAAAATTACAAAGATAATCAAATGCAACATAAGACAGAACATGATTATAGCAATGAAAGAGAAGAAGAAAAACATTCAAAATTAGGTGATATATTTAGCATATTTGGGGGCAAAAAGAAAGAAAACGATGTAGATGAAGATAATATTGATGATACAAAAAATTTTATTGCTCAAATTTATAACAACAAAAATGAAGATGCATTAAAACTAAATGACGAAACTCAAAAGGTTGATTTATCTAAATTGAATGAAAAAATGCAAGAAATAGATAAATTGCAAAAAGATCCAGATTATAAGAATTTTGATGAAATGTATGCTAAAACTTTTGGTGTAGTAAAAAAAGAAGAGCCAAAACTAGAAGAAGAAAAAAAAGAATATGATATAACTGATAAAGATTTGAAAACAGTAGAAAACGTATCAATATTTGAAAAAATGCCAGAAGATATAATGCCAACATATAAATATATAGGAATTGCATTTTCTACATACATAATAATTGAAATGAACAATGAACTATATATAATAGATCAGCATGCTGCACATGAAAGAATTATGTATGAAAAGATAAAAGCAAACTATTATAATGATGAAAATAAGGATTCTCAACTTATGCTTCTTCCAGATATAATTAATTTAAGCCATAAAGATATGCAAATTGCAAAAGATAATATGGAAATATTTGAAAAAGCAGGTTTTATATTGGAAGAGTTTGGAGAGAATACAATAAAATTAAGTGGAGTTCCAACAGTATGTTTAGATTTAGATACAAAAGAACTATTCCTTGAAACACTGGACGAAATAAATACTGTAGCAAGAACTGCAAAACAAGAAATAGAAGAAAAGTTTATAGCCACTGTTGCTTGCAAAGCAGCAGTAAAGGCAAATATGGCACTAACTAGAGAAGAGGTGGACAATCTAATGAGACAATTATTGGTACTACCAAATCCATTTACATGTCCACATGGAAGACCAACAGCAATAAGAATGACAAAAAATGATATTGAGAAAAAATTCTCAAGGAGGTAAGAAAATGGTTATAATAATTTTATTTATATTAATACTAAACATAGTTTCCATAGTTCTAATGTATTATTCTTTAGGTGATTTGACAAAAAAAGAAAAATTGATTTATATAGTTGTTGGAACAGCTATAATGTATATGCTTACTTCAATAGTGTATTGGTTAAGTACTAGAGATATTGAAATTACAGAAGTCTCTGAAAGGGGAAAAGATTTAATTACATTTTTGTTTGTACCAATAAATGGAATTATAATACTTCCTTTACTTGCAAAGTCATATAATAAGCTAAAATATGGAAACTTAGACAAAAGCATTTTCTTAAAAAGAGGATTATTGCTTGGAATAGTGTTGATAATTGCACTTATTATTGAATGTATGTATTTTAAAAATATACAAGAGCAAGTTGTTACAATGCTTAATCAAAAGTCAAATTTAGAACAAGAGGAGACAAATGTTAATGCTGTTACAAATGAATTAGTGCAAAACCAGATTAACGCAATAACGAATGAAGTTGTAGAAAATCAAATACAGTCAAATGTTGTAAATACTACAGTAGATGGTAAAAATTCTGTAGATTCAGTAAATGCAACATTAGATAGAGTAAATGCAACAGTAGATTCAGCAAATGTAACAGAATGAAGCAATAAAGGAATGATAATATGGAAAAAGTAATAGTTATATGTGGACCTACAGCTTCTGGAAAAACGAGATTATCAATAGAACTTGCAAAGAAAATAAATGGTGAAATTGTATCTTGTGATTCTATGCAAATATATAAAGATATGACAATAGGTACAGCAAAACCTACATTTGAGGAAATGCAAGGGATTAAGCATTATATGATAGATTGCGTTTTTCCCGAAGAGAGATATAGTGTTGCAGATTATAAAAAAGAGGCTACAAAAGCTATAAAAGAGATTTTGACAAAAGGAAAAGTCCCAATAATAGTAGGTGGAACAGGGCTATATTTAGAATCACTTATATATGGAATAGAATATGAAGAAATTAAAATAGACATAGAGTATAGAAATCATTTGGAAAAAGTAGAACAAGAAAAGGGATTACAGTTTTTATATGAAGAAGCAGAAAAAATAGATGAACAAGCCACAAAAAAGATTAGCCCTAATGATAAAAAAAGAATATTTAGAATATTGGAAATATACAAAGCTACTGGTAAAACAAAAACACAACTTGAACAAGATTCAAGAAAGCAAAAACCAGAATTTAACTATGTATTGTTTGGAATTAATATGGATAGACAAAAATTATATGAAAGAATTAATAAAAGAGTAGATATAATGATTGAAAATGGCCTTATTGATGAAGTTATAAATTTGTCAAAAAAATACAATGAATTTCCTACTGCAATGCAAGGATTAGGGTACAAAGAAGTTTTAGAATATCTTCAAGGAAAACTTACTCAAGAAGAAATGATAGAAAAAATCAAAATGATGACTAGGAGATATGCTAAAAGACAACTAACATGGTTTAGAAAATATGACAACATTACATGGCTTGATGGGCTAAAAAGTGTAGAGGACAATATAAAAATTATAGAAAGTATAGCTTTATAAAAAGGAATGATAAAAATAGTGGAAGAAACAGCGAAGATAAGAGATAAAGAAGAGGTTAAAGAAAAGAAAAAGACAAATAAATTTATAAGTTTTTTAACAAAGCATAAAAAGATAATTATTATGCTGGTATTATTGTGCATTTTAGCATATATAATATATATAGTTGTAAATCTAATTAAAAACCCTACAGATACAGTATATGTAGAAATGGGGCAAATCCAAGAAGAAGAAACAGGATTTGGATATATTGTAAGAGATGAAACTGTATTGAAGGGAGAAAATTATAAAAATGGAATCGAACAAATAAAAACAGAAGGAGAGAAAGTTGCCAAAGGAGAGCCAGTATTTAGATATTACTCAAATGATGAAAGCAAATTAGTAGAAAAAATAAAAGAGCTTGATGAAAAAATAGATGAAGCTATGGCAAAAGAAAATAGTGTAGTTACATCAGATACAAAAGTTTTAGAAGAGCAAATTGATACAAAAATAAATGAGCTTTATGGTGAAAGTGATTTGACAAAGATTCAGGAAAACAAACAAACCGTATTAAATAATATGACTAAGAAAGCTAAAATAGCTGGAGAATATAGTCCAGCAGGTTCATATTTAAAAAAATTAATAGATGAAAGAAGTAATTACGAAAATCAGCTTAATTCTGGTACAGAAGATATAAATGCAAGTAGAAGTGGTGTGGTTTCATACAGAGTTGATGGATATGAGGATGTTTTATCACCAAATGATTTTAGCAAATACACAACAGAATTTTTAAATAACCTTAAATTGAAAACTGGTCAAATTGTTCCAACAAGTAGTGAAAGCGGAAAAATAATAGATAATTATTATTGCTATATAGTAAGCGTATTAGATTCAGAACAGGCAATTAATGCAGAGGTAGGAGACGAGGTAAAAATAAGATTACCAAGTGGAAACGAAGTAGATGCAACTATAGAGTATAAAACTGTAGAAGAAGAGCAGAGTGTTATAACATTTAAAATCGAAAAAGGAGTAGATGAGTTAATTAGTTATAGGAAAATTTCTTTTAGTGTTATATGGTGGAGTGCATCAGGAATGAAAGTACCAAATCAGGCAATTACTACTGAAGAAAAAGACGGAAATCAAATTTCATACATAACAAGAATAAGAATTGGATATGAAGACAAAATACTAGTAAAAGTATTAAAAAGTAATGAAAGATACTCAATAGTTAAGAATTATACAAGCGAAGAGCTAGGAGAATTAGGATATACTTCTACAGAAATAAGATCAATGCCAAGTGTTTCTATATATGATGAAATTTTACTGAACAAGTAAATAAATACAAAATAATTACAGAAATATTACAATTATGTTACAATTTTATTAAAAAAATATTACAAAAATAAAAAAACTATTGACAATATGCAAAAAATGTAAGATACTATATGAGTATATAGATACCAATGACAAATTTGATATTAGGAGGTTATTTAAATGTCAGGAGCTATTATGGAAAAAGTATGGGGAATGTTAGGATTACCAGAAAGAGATGAAGAAGAAACAGAAGAAGTAGATTATGATAAAAATGAAGATATAGAAGAACAAGAAGAGGAAGAAGAAGACAGAAAAATTTGGGGTAGAAAAACTAATAAAGTAGTAAATATGCCACAAACACAACAAGTTAAAATGGTTATTTGCCAACCTACAAGTTTTGAGCAATCAGAAAATATTTGTAATTTATTAAAAGAAAAAAAATCAATTATTGTAAATCTAGAGTATGTAAACAAGGATGTTGCTAGAAGAATAGTTGATGTTGTTAGTGGTGCAGTTCATGCGTTAGATGGAAACTTACAAAAAGTTTCAAATTCAATATTTTTAGTAGCACCATATAATTATGATATTACTAACGAAATGGCAAGAGAAGAAATAAAAAATAAATTATCAGTATCATGGCTAAGAAATAGTGCAAATGGTTAATGTAGTTATATAAGTAGTTTAGGAGGGACAATTATGTATACACCATTGGATATAGAAAATAAAAAATTTGCTAAGCAAATGATGAATGGCTATAGTGTTGAAGAGGTAGACAATTTTCTAGATGAGCTAACAGTTGATTATGAAAAACTATATAAAGAGACTAATGACAATAGAGGAAAGTTAGAAGAATTACAAGCTAATTTGGCAAAATATAAAAATTTGGAGACAACACTTCAAAATACATTGGTTATGGCTCAAAGTACAGCAGATGAAATAAAAAAAGTTGCACAACAACAAGCAGATCAAATTGTTAAAGATGCACAAGCTACTTCAAAGCAAAAACTTATGGAATTAGAGCAACAAATAACAATAAAAACTAAAGAATTGGATGAATTAAAAAAGCAATTTGATGTATATAAAGCAAAAATGGAATCATTATTAATATCTCAATTAGAATTATTAAAAGAAGTAAATAAAGAGTAAATAAGCAATTGGGGACAGACCCCAATTGCTTATCCGATTACTAAAAGAAAAAACTGTACTGTTAAAGAAATATTACAAAAATTTGACAGTATTACAAAAATATTAAATATATATTACAATTGTGTAATTATTATTGACATATAAAAAAAATCATGTAAAATATATATTATATTATGAGGTAAAAATGAGGGTAATAAGCGGGTGCGCAAGAGGCACAAAATTAAGTTCAATTGAAAGCAAAGATACAAGACCAACATTAGACAGAGTAAAAGAATCGTTATTCAATATAATACAAAATAGAATAGAAGACAGTGTAATTTTGGATTTGTTTGCCGGAAGTGGAGCGATAGGAATTGAATTTATAAGTAGAGGTGCAAAAAAAGCATATTTTTGCGAAAACTCACATTTAGCATCCGAAATGATAAGAAAGAACCTAATTAGGACACATTTTATAGATAAAGCAGAAATAATAGAAAAAGACTATAAAAAATGCTTATTAGAATTAGGAAATAAAAATATAAAATTTGATACAATATTCTTAGATCCACCTTATAAAAAAGATTTGTCTGCAACAGCAGTCGATTTAATCATTTCACTTAATTTATTAAAAGAAGATGGATTAATAATTGTTGAAACAGATGAAGAAAAACGAGATTTAGAAAAATTAGAAAAAATGCAGGTAAAAGTGAATGATTTAAGAAAATATGGACGTGCTTGCCTAATATTCTTAAGTCGAAAGGAGTAGGGTTATGGAAATATTTACATTGTTAGAAGCTTTGGAAGATATGCTGGATAAAAGTAGAGGAATACCATTTTCAAGCAAATGTATAGTAAATAAAGAAGATATTTTAGATATAGTAAAAGAAATAAGATTAAAATTACCAGATGAATTAAAACAGGCTAAATGGATTAAAGAAGAAAGACAAAGAATATTAGTTGAAGCACAAAACGAAGCAGATGAAATAATAAAAGAAGCAGAAAACAGAATTATTTCTATGATAGACGAGCATGAAATTACAAAAAAAGCATATGAAAAGAAAGTAGAGATTATAGAAACTGCAAATGAAATGTCTAGAGAAATAAAAAGTGGAACTGAGGAATATGCAGACGGTGTTTTAGCAGGAATTGAAGTTGCATTAGAAGATGCACTAAAAGTTATAAAAAATAATAGAAAAGAATTAAAATAAGGGGCATTAGCCTCTTTTTTTTATGTGCAAAAAAAGCTTAAGACACTTCAAATTTACTACTTACTCAACATATAAAGGAAAAGATGCGAACTATAAGATGCAACCTTAAATATTAGTTACTGTTCAGTGTAAGTTATATAGAATGCTCGCATAATTCATGACAATAATGTAGTTCCACGTGGTAGATATATATTTTGTTCGAAAGCATGGAGAACACAATATATATCTACCAGCAAGATGGAACGGACTTTTCAATAATATTTTTTATACTGAACAGTAACTTAAATATTACATTTATATTACATTTTAAAAAATATGTTTGCATTTATAAAAGCTTGTGATATAATACCAATGGATAATTTTAAATATAACTTAAAGGAGGAAGTTATAGAGTGGCAAAAAGAGGAAGAAAAGCTAAAAAAACAAATAAAATAGATATAAATGTAGCAGTAGTATTTATGCTTTTAATAAGCATATTACTTGCAATTTTAATATATACAAAATCAGGGTATATTGGAGAACATCTAAGCCCTATACTAGGCGGAATTATGGGAGCAATTAAATTTATAATTCCAATAGGTACTTTTTTAATAGCAATATATATGACAACAGAGGATAAAGAATATTTAATATCCAAATTAATACAATATGGAATATTCCTATTATGTATTGCTACAATGCTTAGTGTTTTTCAATTTTCTAATGGCAACATAAATATCAATAGTGAGGTTTCGGAGGCTACTAAAAAAGGATATGAATTAGGCACATTAAATAATGGAGGAGGAGCAATAGGAACAGCTATTGCATCAGTACTAATAGGATTACTTGGAGAAGTAGGAACAGTAATTTTATGTATTGGAGTTGCAGCAATTTTACTTGTATTTATGTTTGGAATAAAGCCAGCTGAATTAATTGCAGACTATATTGAAAGAAAAAGAGAAGATAGAGAAGACAGAA
>CALXWQ010000032.1 GCA_944392435.1 uncultured Clostridia bacterium | reverse complement strand
AGAAGCTCCCTGCGCGGACTTATAATTCATATTAACCATTATCTATTAACCAATACAAAAGAAAAAATAAAAAAAATGCTTGACAAATTAAAAAAATAGTATATAATACAAACAGTTGTTTATGAGGAGAAAAAAGGTTGCAAAAAATTATAATTTTGACGCTAGCAAACTTCGGCTAAAATTTAATGAATGTGAGAAGAGTATGCATGATAAATTTTAAATTTGTTTTCTTAGTCAAAATTAAATTTCTTTCAAACCGGATTTGTGCCTTAAGAAAGGAATGTGATAAATAATGAATAATCAAAACCCAGAAAAAATGAAAGCATTAGAGGCAGCATTAGGCCAAATAGAAAAACAATTTGGTAAAGGTTCAGTAATGAAATTAGGTGACTATGGAGCAATGGAGGTTGAAGCTATACCAACAGGTGCTTTAAGTCTTGATATAGCTTTAGGAATAGGAGGTATTCCTAGAGGAAGAATTGTAGAAATTTATGGACCAGAGTCTTCTGGTAAGACTACACTTGCATTACATATGATTGCAGAAGCCCAAAAACTTGGAGGAGAGGCAGCTTTTATAGATGCAGAGCATGCTTTGGACCCAGTGTATTCTAAGCATTTAGGTGTAGATATAGATAATTTAATAGTTTCACAACCAGATACTGGTGAACAAGCATTAGAGATTACTGAAGCATTAGTAAGAAGTGGTGCAATAGATATAATTGTTGTAGACTCAGTTGCAGCATTAGTTCCAAAAGCAGAAATAGATGGAGACATGGGAGATGCTCATGTTGGCTTACAAGCAAGATTAATGTCACAAGCTTTAAGAAAATTGGCAGGTGTAATAAATAAATCTAAAGCTGTAGTAATATTTATCAACCAATTAAGAGAAAAAGTAGGTGTAATGTTTGGAAATCCAGAAACTACTGCTGGTGGTAGAGCTCTAAAATACTATGCATCTGTAAGGTTAGATATAAGAAAAATAGAGAATATAAAACAAGATGGAGAAGTAATAGGTAATAGAGCAAGAGTAAAAGTTGTAAAAAATAAGGTTGCACCACCATTTAGAGAAGCCGAATTTGATATAGTTTATGGAAAAGGTATCTCTAAAGAAGGGAATATATTGGATATAGCTGTAAACTTAGACATAATCGAAAAAGCAGGTTCATGGTTTAGTTACAATGGAGAAAGAATTGGACAAGGTAGAGAGAATGTTAAGAAATACTTAGCTGACAATCCTGATGTGGCAGCAGAAGTTGAAAAGAGAATTAGAGATAATTTTAATACAGCTTTTGAAAAAAGCCTAGGAGACGAAGTTAAAGACGAGGAACAAGATACTGAACCAGAGGAGTAGTTTTAAAGATAATTGCTTATGTCGTTGTTGCATATGGGTATGCATTTAATTAATGAACACCAAGTACGCCTCATAAATGTATATCTTATGCGACTAGCCAAAAGACAATTCTTTTTAAAGCCATAGTATGACTAGAAGATCCTAAATAAGGAGAAAACGTGGAAGTAGAAGGATAAAGGAGAACTACATGTATACAATCGAAGAGTTTGACAAAACAAAAACTAGAGTACTAAAATATATAATGTACAAAAAAAGAACTGAGAACGAAGTAAAAAGAAAGTTTGCAGATGAAGATAGTGAATTGCTAGATGATGTAATAGAACATCTAAAAGAAATTGGATACATTAATGATAATAGCTATGTTGAAAGAGCGGTATCTGAATTTATGAATTTAAATAACTTATCTTTAAAAGAGTTAAGGTATAAATTACAGACAAAAGGTGTAGATGTTAAGGTTTTAGAGAATTATATGTGCAATCATAGTGAAGAGTTGGGAGAGTATGAAATTAATTCGGCAAAAAACATTATAATTAAGAAGCAAAATACTATGGAAGAGCAGGCTATAATACAGCATTTACTAAAAAAAGGATATAAAATGGATTCAATAAAACAGGCTATTAATTCAATAAATGTATAGTAAGAGTATCTATTAGAAACAGGAGGAAAAATGCCTAATACAAGTATTTTTACATTAGAAACAAATAAATATAAAGTAAAGATAGAGAATTTTGAAGGTCCCCTAGATTTACTATGCCATTTGATAGATAAAAATAAAATGGATATTTATGATATAAATTTGAGAGAGATAACTGACCAATATATTGAGTATATTAATGAAATGGAAAAAATGAATTTGGAGGTAACAAGTGAGTTCCTAGTAATGGCTTCTACATTGTTATATTTAAAATCAAAGAGTTTATTGCCAAATCAAGTAGAAGATGAAAAAGAACTAACTGAAGAAGAGTTACTCCAAAGAATTATAGAATATAAAAAATATAAAGAAATAACTAAGAAATTTCGTGAAATGTATCACAATAGTAGTACAGTTATATTTAAACTTCCAGAAGAGATAGAGCTTCCTAAGCAAAAATTAGAAAAAAAATATGAAAAGGATAAGATAATTAATGCATATGCGGAAATAGTAGAAAAGAATGCAACAAGATTAAATGAGAATGCTAAGAATATTGAAAAAATTGCAATAACAGAAACGTACACAGTGGCAGATAAAGTAAAAACAATGTTTAAAGCATTATTACATAGCAAAACATTTGTATTTAATAAGTTATTTTCAAATAAGCAATGTTCAAATAAAGAAATAGTAACAGCGTTTACAGGTCTTTTAGAGCTTTCAAGAAGAAGCAAAGTATTAACTTCACAAGAAAAATTATTTGGTGATATAACTGTGAGAAAAAACATCAACCATTAATGAAAAATATAGTTTTTATATAATAAGTGTTTAAAATTGAAAATTTTGGTAAAACTAATATTAAAATAACTTTCAAAGTAGTAGGAGGTTATAATGGTATTAGTTTTATTTTTGTGTGCAGTTATACTTTTAATTATACTAATAAACATATTTTTACTAGCATCTACAGTAAGATTTAGGATAGAAGACTTTGAAGTCGCGAACATAAAGCATATTGCACCTAATTATAATGTAGTGATTTCGTTAAAGCTTTTTAATAAAATAAAATGGTTATCTTTTAGTTTGAATGATAAAAAAATGAAAAAATTATATACTAAATTGCATTTGGAAAAAGTAGATATTAGAAAAATAGAAAAAGAGTTAAAATTTTCAGATATACAAGAATTTTTTAAGATAAAGCCTAAATTGACTCACTTAAATCTAAAATTAAAGATTGGAGTAGATGATGTTATAATAACAAGCTATATTGTTCCTATTATTTGCAGCATACTTGCAATTACTTTACCGCTAGTAACTAGCAAAGAAAATATTAAGAATATAAAATATAAAATAGAGCCAGCATATAATATGAAAAATATATATCACTTAAAGCTTACTACTACATTAGAAATTAAACTAATGAATATTTTAATTAGCATTTATAATATTCACAAAAATAAAAAGCAAAATAAAGAATTATGTATAAATTGATTAAAATTGGTACATATTATCAATATAAATAAATGTTAAAGGAGAGTTGATAAAAATGAGTGAACATCCAATAGAGGGACTTATGCTTACAGCTATGAATAGTATACAGGACATGGTAGATGTAAACACTATTATAGGGGAGCCCATAGAGACAAGCAATAATATGGTAATTATTCCAATTTCTAAAGTGGGTTTTGGATTTGCTGCAGGAGGAAGTGAATTTAGTGGTGAAACATTAGATGAATACACAAAAAAAGAGAAAGAAGAGGCTATACAATATAGATTACCATTTGGCGGTGGAGCCGGAGCAGGAGTTAGTATTTCTCCAGTAGCTTTTTTAGTAGTAACATCAAATAATGTAAAACTATTGCCAGTAAACCATTCATCTGCAGTAGACAAATTAATGGATTATGTACCTGATTTAATGGAAAAAGTAAATTGCTATTTAAATAAGTCAATGCAAAACAAAAAAGAAGAGAAGAAAGAAGAAGCAAAACGTGCTGAAAGGGAGCATAAAGAAGCAAAAGAAACCTTAGACAATTTAACAGAAACAATACAAAATGCAAGTAGAATACGACCAAGGAGAAGCAAAATGGGGCATAGAGAATTGAATAATGGGCAAGTGACAGCAACGCCAGTAGATTATGATTATGAGTATGACGAGACAGAAGAAAAAGATGATTTTGAAGAAGAATAAATAGATATTTAATAGTTATAATTGCTTGAAGATGACATTATGAAAGTTAAAAATATTTGTAATAAAAATAAAAGCTCTAAAATATATTTGTAATAAAATATGTTTTAGGGCTTTATTATCTAATAGTTAATTCATAATTTTTTATTAGATAAAATAATAGATGTTAAATTTTAAATTTATTTCTTATATCTAGAAATTTTGAATTGGCATGAACAAATGCAATTACGTCAATTGATTTAGCTCTAAAACTAGAATGGAGGAGCGTATGCGTTTGAATAAAAAAATAATAAAAATTATAAGTGTTACATTAATTATTATTACTATTTTTACTTTTACAGTAGTTCTGGCAACAGATGATACTGTGTATGTATGGTCATCCGAGACAGAACCACTTAGTACACAGACAAATGCTAATTTGCAGAATACTACAGAAAACACTCAAACTAATGAGAATCAGATAAACAAGGCAGATGCCAATGTGGTTGAAAAAAACGTTACTAAAAGTACTATTACGAATGAAATTAATGTTAATAATACTAGTAATAGTCAAAACAATACTACGAAATCAAACACAAATACAACTAGTGAAAATAAGACGACTCAAACTAGTGCTGAGGAAACAACGACTGACAACACAAATAGCTTAAATTTAGAATCAGGAGGAGCAATACTTATTGAGCAAAAGACTGGTCAAGTTTTATATGACCATAATATGCATGAACAGTTAAGACCAGCTAGTGTTACAAAAGTAATGAGCTTGTTACTAATTATGGAAGCTTTGGATTCTGGTCAAATATCTTTAACAGATAAAGTACCTTGTACAGAAGATGCAGCAGGAATGGGGGGCTCACAGATTTGGTTAGAAGTAGGAGAAGAATTAACTGTAGATGAAATGCTAAAAGCAATTTGTGTAGTATCTGCAAATGACTGTACTGTAGCTATGGCGGACTATTTATGTGGAAGTCAAGATGCTTTTGTACAAAAAATGAATGAGAGAGCAAAAGAATTAGGAATGAATGATACAACATTTAAAAATTGTCATGGAATAGATGAAGATGGTCATGTGACATCAGCGTATGATATTGCACTAATGTCAAGAGAACTTTTGAATAATCATCCAACCATATTAAATTATACTACAATTTGGATGGATACTTTAAGAGATGGAGAGTCAGAGCTTGTAAATACAAATAAATTAATTAGGAACTATAAAGGAGCTACAGGACTAAAAACAGGCTCAACTTCAGTAGCATTATATAATTTGTCTGCAAGTGCTACTAGGGAAGGTTTGTCTTTAATTGCAGTAATAATGAAAGCACCAACAACTAAAATACGTTTTGCAGAAGCACAAAAATTGCTAGATTATGGATTCAGCAATTTTCAATATAAGCAATTGGTAAGAGGAGGAGATATTTTAAAAGAGGCGACTGTAAATAAAGGAGTTACATCAAAAATAAATTTGTCATTTGAAAGAGATGTAGGAGTATTGCTAAAAAAAGGAGAAGACAAGAATGTGGAACAAACTATAAATATAGATGAAAACTTATCTGCACCAATAGCACAGGGACAAAAGGTAGGAGAAGTAATATATATGCTAAATGGAGAAGAAGTAGGAAGGACTAATGTAATAGCAGAAACAGGAGTAGAGAAAAAGACATTTTTCAGTATTGCGTCTTTTGTATACAGGAATTGGTTTAGCATGCTAAGAAGTTAAAAAATATATTGTAATTTATCTTACAAATAATGCAAAAACAATTGACATATACAGTAATAAGTATTAAACTACTAGTAGGATAAGCGATTGTTACTTAAACACAACTAACTAAACATTTGCACATTCGCATCTTATTTGGTGGAGCTTGGAATCTAAACTCCACTTTTTATTTAATAAAAAACATAGGAGATATTATGAATATAGAAACAAAATTAACTTTTAATGATATAAAGAAAAATAAAAAAAGGACACTATTTACAATAATTTCAATAACATTATGTACTGTACTAATATTTACTACAACAATATTAATTTCCAGCATTAGAAATGGAATTACAGACAATATAGAAATAGGGAACAATGATTATCAGATAGAAATAGATAATTTAGATATAGCTACATTTAATAATATAAAGAATAATGCTAATATTGATAAAATTTATGTACAATATAAAGATAATGTGCAATTGGAACAACTAGAAAAACCTTATGAACTAGAAAATTCAGATAGTGAAATTAATGTATATATTAAATTTAATGATATAAAGAAAACTTGCCAAGATTCTACTGAAATTATTCAAATAGTAGAAGCAGGCAAAGCAGATATGGATAGCCAAGGTAAAGCAAATAATATAGAATACAAATTTAATCAAAAATTGTTAACTGTGTATGGCTTAATTGATGTAGAAACAGTTGAGGCAAATAATAATCTAACATGTGTTGCAAGAGTAAATTATAGTTATGTGATAGATATATTGATAATTCTTATATTAGTAATTTTTTCTGTGATATTCATAATAATATTGTATAATGCTTTTCTAATAACTGTAAACGAAAGAAAAAAAGAATATGCAATACTAAATAGCGTTGGAGGAACAGAAGGACAAATACTAAAAATGCTATTTTTAAAAGGCATTATAATGGGAATAGTCGGAGTTATACTAGGTGGAATTATTTCTATATTTTGTTCTAATATCATATTAGATCTTTTAAATAAAATATTAGCAGAAACAGGATATAATTTTAGATTGGTTCTTGATGCTAAGTACATTGTAATTTCTGTACTTATTATAATAGTAAATATCTTTATTGCGTCAATTATTCCAAGTCTAAAAGCAAGTACTTCATCTGTCATCCAAGGAATTAGAAATAATAACGAAATAAAAACAAAGAAAAGAATTTCTTTGTTAGAAAGAATATTGCCGATAGAAGGAAGAATAGCTGTAAAAAATATAAGAAGGGTAAAAAGCAAATATAAAATTATAACTATTTTATTGGTAATCTGTATGACGTCATATATTGTGGTTAGTACATATATAACTTATGAAAGGAAGACAGCTGATTTAGTTGACGAATATGATTCAGATGCAGAACTAATGGTGGCTCAATCAGTAGATTATAAATCTATACTTAAAGATTATGAAACTAAAACTGGAGATAATGTAGAATATTTAGAGTATAAAGAACTTGGCTTATTTATTTTGGTAGAACCAGCAGATGTCTTTATAGATAAAGATAATGCCACAGAGTATGAAGATAATAAAAAAGGCATAAGGATGGTAATAACGGGATTAGATGATAGCTCATATAAAAAATATTTAGAAAAAATCAATGCAAATTATGGTGATATTATTATTTATAATAACATGAGATTATTAGAACTAGAAGAAGGAACATATAAATATGAAACAGTATTTAAGCAAGGATACAATTTAAAGCTAAGTATCATTGAGGAAATATATAATTTTAATGAAGAAATGGAATCTGATGAAGATACTGATTATGATGATGAAGAAACAATTGCAAAGTATAATATAATTGATAGCAAAAGTTTAGATGGTAACATTGTTTTAACAGATAAGCTAATAGATGGATATAAAGACATGAGAGAAAAATATATGGCTCCGTTTATAATAGTAAACATGGACAAGTTTAATGACATACGAAAGATTATTGATACATATATTTCACAAAATAATACTTCACAAAACGATGAGAGTTCACAGGTACAATTTATTATGGGTGATCAAGATTATTCATATATAAAAGTTAAATGCGGAAACATAATTGAATTCTCAAATTATGTAAATGAGATTATTAGAAACGATAGAAGTAAAAATATTGATAGAATTAGTAATGCTACATATTATACTTTAGAAACACAAGAGAAAATCATTTATATTAATATAATAGAACTAATATTAAAATTTATTATAATAGCGATAGTAATAATAGGAATTATAAGTATACTAAATATTTTAAACGCAAGTGTATACGAGAGAAAACAAGAATTCATAATACTAAATAGTTTAGGAGCTACTGATGGAAATATAGATAAAATTTTGATATATGAAAGTCTATGTATGTTTATAAAAGCAATGATTATATCAATAATTTTATCAATGCCGATGATATACTTAATTGTAAAGTATATGGAAAATATTATTTCATTTGACCATCTATTAATACCTATAGGAGATATTTGCATATTCTTAGGAATACTATTATTAATCTCTTTAGGTATAGCAGTATATTCAATTAGAATAGTAAAAGAAAAATAAAATATAGGAGAAAAGAATGAAAATTTTAAAAGTAGAACACATAAAAAAAGTTTATGGAAGAGGAGAAGCAGAGGTTATAGCAGTAAATGATGTATCATTTGAGGTAGAAGAAGGCGAATTTATTGCAATAATCGGACCTTCAGGAAGTGGAAAATCAACAATATTACATATTGTTGCAGGATTAGAGAAACCAACCTCTGGAAAAGTATATTTTTATGATAAAGATATGTATGAAATGAACAAAAAAGATTTAACCATATTAAGAAGAGAGAAGATAGGGATAATCTACCAATTTTATAATTTAATTCCTACATTAAATGTTGAAGAAAACATAACATTACCAATTGAGCTAGATAAGAAAAAAGTAGACAGAAAAAAATTAGATGAAATAACTAAATTTTTAAAATTAGATGATAGAAGAAAACATCTACCAAATGAATTATCAGGAGGACAGCAACAAAAAGTTGCTATAGCTAGAGCTTTAATAATAGAGCCGGCAATTATTTTAGCAGATGAACCTACAGGAAACCTAGATTCTAATTCAAGTGAAGAAATAATACAATTATTAAAAAAAGCAAATAAAGAATATAAACAAACAATTATAATGATTACACATAATTTAGAAATTGCAAAACAAGCAGATAGAATTATACAGATAAAAGATGGAAAAATAATGTAGAAGTTATTTAAGTTTGTTTAATAAGCAAAATATAACAAGATACAACTAAGTAGTATCTTGTTTTTATATGAATTAAAACAAGAAATTCACAAAGAATAAAAAGTTACAAAAAGTTACAATATTTTTATTGAAATAAAAATATTTACAAAATAAAATAAAAATTGTGCAAATATTTGCAATTTGCACAAGAAACTAGAAACTATATGATTACAAGAAAGGAACATTTTCATGAAACGAATATTAGCAGTATGGATAGTAATGTTCATGTATGAAACATTTAAAAATTGTCATGTAATAGATGAAGATGGTCATGTGACATCAGCATATGATATTGCACTAATGTCAAAAGAACTTTTGAATAATGTGGAACAAACTATAAATATAGATGAAAACTTATCTGCACCAATAGCACAGGGACAAAAGTTAGGAAATTTTATATATATCTACGCAAACTTTATCATTTTTGATGTAAGCTTCAAGTTTTAAATCAAAATTATTATGGTTTTCAAATTTTAAATCTAAGTAATCATATGCTACAGTGGCATCTTTACCCATTTCAATATAACCTACAGGTTTATCATGCTCATGCCTTTCTGTAATCTCAACTCCATCAATTTCTTTAGCTGCATTATAAATAGTTGTGCTTACCTGACAATTTCCACCACCTATTGCATTAGTAAGTTTTCCATTAACAAAAGCATGGGCTTCTTTGTATCCATCATCACTGCTTGGTTGACCTACTACTTCACAAAAAGAAAATTCTCCATCGGATTTTACAATAGTATCACTTATTCTTTTACATGTGATTTTTATATTATTAATTCTATTTTTGTTGTCATCAACTATTGGTGTGGTAAAGCTACTAATTTTGGTTTCAGTTTTTTCTCTTTCTTTTTTATCATTGACTGTGTTACTTGAATTATTATTTATTTTGGTTTCAACAGTAGTATTGGTTGAAGTTCGGCTGGGTGTGTATTCACTTTGCTTAGAATCATTATTACTTTTACTAAAAAATGCATATAGCAAAAGGCCAATAATTATAACTAATAAAATAATTCCTAATATCCAATTTTTATTTTTCATGTAAACCTCCAAAATTTTTTTAGATATTATATAGTATTTACTATTTTTAAAAAAATATAAAGGTAAATAATGAGAAAATCATATTTAATTCCATATTCCAATGATTTTTTGTTTTTTATTACGAATTATAGAAAAATTTGAAAACCACTTGACAAATGGAGTAAAATAGTGTAAAGTATAATAGCATTACAAAAAAACTTGAATATTTTTGGCTGAATTAAAAAAGTTTGAATTTATATGATGCATTAGGATTTTCCAGATTTAATAATAATTTACTAAAAATGTAAAATTTGAAAGGAAATGAAATAAATGGAAAAAAAAGTTGAAGTAAGCATTTTATGCCAAATATATGGTAAACTTTTAAGTAAAAAGCAATATGAATTCATTGATGACTATTATAATAATGATTTATCACTTTCAGAAATAGCCGAAAATAATAATATAACAAGACAAGCAGTAAGGGACATAATAAAAAAGGGGGAAAATAAACTTTTCGAATTTGAAGAAAAGCTTTTAATTATGAAAAAGACATTAAATCAAGAAAAACAAATACAGAATATAATTGAAGAACTAAATAAAATAAAAGAAAATTCATCAGATAAAAAGATAAATAAAATTATTAGTAATGTAACTAAGGAGCTGATTTGCCTAAATTAATAAAATTAATAAATAAGATAATCAGTATCTTACTGGGTTAAAATTTGCTTAAAAATCCTCAGCATACATCAAGTATCTCTCCGATTTTTAATTAAATTTTGCCTTGTAATATACGAATTCTCTTATTTATTAGTAAAACATTAAAAATAAGCATCTTGCGTTGTTGAAATTAAACAAAGGGGGAAAGAGCCATGGCTTTTGAAGGATTATCTGCTAAATTACAAGAAGTAACAAGAAAGTTAAGAGGAAAGGCTAGAATTACAGAATCAGATTTAAAAGAAATGCTTAGAGAAGTTAAACTTGCGTTATTAGAAGCAGATGTTAACTATGCAATTGTTAAGGAATTTATAAATACTATACAAGAGAAAGCTTTAGGACAGGATGTACTAAAATCTCTTACTCCAGGTCAACAGGT
>CALXWQ010000031.1 GCA_944392435.1 uncultured Clostridia bacterium | reverse complement strand
TCATGGGTTCGATTCCCGTAGGGGTCACCAGAATCGTTAAACCTAGAAATGCTTATTTTCCGAGCTTTCTAGGTCTTTTATTTTTCTAAAATGATGCAATAGAGATGCAGTAGATTTTATGATATTTTTGTAATTCCAATTTTCATATCAGGTATACCTTGCATTACAAAAATTTCTAAAGTTTCACTATAAAAAGGTCTACCTTCCCTATTCTCAATAGATTTTGTTTTTTTATTTTCTCTTTTCCTAATAAATGTATTGTGTATTTATTGTTTTTTGTTAAATATATTTAAAAGATTTTATAAATAGTAATTAAATGGGAAAAGCGACTACTCTTCTATGTTTTCAAGCCCATATTCTAATATTTGATTTACGACACTATTGAAACTTATTTTGTTTTTTTCAGCTAACGCAGTTATTTTATCAAAGGTCGCTCCACTCACTCTTATAGTTCTCGTTATTGTGTCCTTTCTTTTTATATCATTTTTTATTTTTAATTTTTTCATCTCATCACCTAAACGCATTGTACACAATTATTATTACAAAATAAGTGTACAAATATGTGTACAAATATAAAAATATATGCTAAAATAAATTTATAATAAAAAGAGCTCATACAAAATGAACATAATAAACGAAAATCCCAACATAACATACTTATATTTGAATAGTTAGTTGAATATATAGAACTTACAGCAAAAGGCTTTTCAAAATCTATGAAATGGGAAAATATAAAAGCACTTTTATGGTTAGTAAAATTAAATAATAGTTTATCAAGTGAACAAGCTAAATTTCTCATAGATAAACATAACAGAGAATAGTGCTTTTATATTATATAATTAAATTATATCAAAAATAAAAAGGGGGGTGAAAAACAAATGAAAAGTGAAAAAGGTATAACAGTGATTGCTCTTTTAGTTATAATAGTAATAGTATTCGCTTGTATATTTGCATTTAAGCTTATGTCTAATAAAGGTAATACTGAAAGTGCAAGTACAAATAGTATTTCTAATCCAGGCACAAATAATAATTCTAGTACAAGCAATAATGCTAATAGCTCAAGTACAACTAATAACTCTGGTAACACTACTGGCTTAAGGAAAGAGTTTAAAGAAGCGATGGATAGTTATGAGAGAGCTATGGATGAATATATTACATTTATGAAAAAATATAATGATTCTAAAGGGAAAGATCCTCAGTTGATATCAGCTTATGGAGAATATATGAAAAAATATATTGACGCAACTGATGCTTTTAAGAAATGGGACGGTAAAGAAATGAATAGCGAAGAAGCTAAATATTATATTGATGTACAAACTAGAGTTACTCAAAAACTTCTAAATGCTTCAATAGACATATCTTATCAATATTAATAATAAATGAGGTGTTTTAATGAAAGCTAAAAAAGGTATATCTGTAATAAAATTGATAATTATTATAGCAATAATAATTTTAGCACTATTTTTTATAAAATCAAACATAAGTCAAAATGCTGAATTTAACCGCAAAAAAGAATTTATAGAAGAGCTTAATGACTCGGCAGTAGATTATAATGTTGATGTTTTAAAAAGAAATGCAATAATTGTAACATACTATCCTAATGCCCCAGATGACTTATTATTTAAGGAAGTAGCAACAATTGACTTAGAACTTATAACTGCTGAAAATGTTAATAATATGTTAGAATTATACAAAGAAGAACAAACGGCTGTAATGGAGTTCAACGATGCATTGTTAGAATATTATCGCGAAATTTTACAATAAATAGAAAGGTGGTAAGTATTCATGGAAATTATACTTATTATTATATTTATTATAGGTTCTATCATAATTTTTAAAAACAAAGATAAGAGATTTCCTAACTATCCAATTTTAGGTTGGATAGTTTGTACAATAATACTAGCAGTTGGACTATACTTAATGTATTCTGCTTACAATGGAGCTGCTGATAAGGCAGCATTTAATGCAGGTTATAGAGATGCTTTTAAATAATTTTACTAAAAATAAATAGTAAAAGAAACCTAGTATTTTTCTACTAGGTTTCTTTTTTATTTTGATAATACTTACATTTTTACATTTACGACAACTCAACCGTATAAAGCGATGAAATAAGTGATGCAATGCAAACATTTTTTAAATAATCTTACTTTATATCATGCTTTCTTTTAATATTTCTTTTAGTCTTTCATCTTGCTTTGTTAAATACAAATAGCCGATTAATGCTTCAAAACCTGTTGAATACATGTATTCTTGTACAGTTGCATTTTTAGGTAAATGATGATTTTCTGCATTTCTACCTCTCTTTACAATTTCCTTCTCTTTTTCTGTTAATTTGTCTTCTATTTTTTTTAATATTTCTGCTTGTGCCCCAGCTCTTACATATTTTATAGATTCTATATGTAATTTATGAGGTTTCATATTTGTACTATTTACTAAATTAACTCTAACATATAATTCATATACAGCGTCTCCTACATATGCCCATGTCAAAGGGGACATTGTATTTACTTCTACTTCACTTCTTAATCTTTCTATCATTTCTTCTCCTTAATTTTTTTACTCTTTATTCACAAATTCTGAACGTATATAGAATAGTATGCTCTATTTTTAAAAGATGCTAAAATATTTTAAAAATTTTAATTTAGCATACTAAAATACATAGTCACAATTTGATTCATAACAATTACCTTATTTATATTCCTTATTACCTTTCATATTTTTCTGCCATTTCTAAAGTAATTCTTCCAATATTTCCGCTTCTAAAATCTTCCAATATTATCTTTGCTGTTTTTTCTTCATCTATGTTGCCTCCTGAAATAATTGCCCCTCTCTTTTTTCCTATTAGGTGCATAATTTCAAGTATCTTCGCATTTTCCTCAATATCTTGATTTAAAATATTTTTAATATCTAATATTTCTAGTTTATATCTTTCTTTTAATTGTTCTAAATAATTATCTATAAGTACTCGAAGTAAACTAAATCCAATTTCTACAGTCTGCAATATATCATCTTTTATTGAACCTGTGTAGGCCAAATTCAAAGCCACTTCTTCACTTTCAAACTTTGGCCACAATACACCTGGTGTATCTAACAATTCTATATTGCCATTAATTCGTATCCATTGTTTTTGCCTTGTAACACCTGGTTTATTTCCTACTACAGTGGAATTCTTTTTGGTTAATCTGTTAATAAAAGAAGATTTGCCAACATTTGGTATTCCTAAAATCATAACTCGAATTGCTTTTCCTACTCTGCCTCTGCTCTCAAATTTTTGTTGCATCGTTTCATATATTTCTTCTATTTTTTTTATTGCTTGATTAATACCTTCACCAGTATTAGAATTAACCAATACAGCCTGTAATCCATTATTTTTAAAATATTGTATCCATTTTTGATTCTGCTTCTCATCTGCTAAATCAAATTTATTAAGAACAATAAGCCTGCTCTTATTTTTTATTATTTCTTCTATATCTGGGTTTCTACTAGACATAGGTATTCTAGCATCCAAAATTTCTACTACAACATCAATTAATTTTAAATCTTCCTGAATTCGTCTTTTTGTCTTTGCCATGTGCCCTGGATACCAGTTAATAATAATTTTGTTTTTTTCGTTTTCTGTATCTTTATTACTATGCTTTTTCTTACTATTCTTAGGCAATTGCATTCCCTCCTTTTGCAGTTTAATTTACTATGTTTTCTATTATATCACATTTACTATTTTTCATAAAGTTAATTTTCTCAATATTTTGGTTCTGGTATTTTCTTTTGTAATAAAAAAGTCTTGTTACTATTCAACACTTTTTTACAAATAATGTATATTACTAGTTTTTTCAACAAAAAAATAACTAATACATTTTAATAATCATATTAGTTATCTTTTTCTTATTCATTATACATAGTCACTGTATTCTTGTTAAGGTAAGTTTAATTATCAATATTTATTATTTTTTATATTTCTTCATAGCATCTTCTACTACATTTCTTATTTCATTAACTAAACTTTTTGTTTTTTTATTGTCACCATATTCAAATTTCTCATTGTCCCAAATTTAAAGCCTAATGGATTTGCCTTTAATTTTATTACAAATTTGTTTTTATTTATTGGAGTTACAACTAGTTTTTCCAAGCTTTTCATACACTTTGCCTAGTAAATATGCATCACATTCAGCCTCTATTTCTACTTCATTTCCACTAAATACTTCTACTGAAGTTTCTACATATTCTCCTATTTCTTTTTTTGTGAGTAAATACGATAGTTTTTTAGTTTCTCATTTTCCTATTGTAGCATTATAATGTTCTATAATTATTTTTATCAGCTCTTTCGTCTAACTTTCTATCGTAATCCTTATTTTTATAAAACCAGTCTGTCTTTTTATCTGTTGGATGTGCTTTTCTGTTTTTATCTAATAACACATCAAATAAAGCTGCAATTGATAATACCAAAGCAAAGAACTCAAACAAAGTAGTCATGTACAAATCCATATCTAATGTATTATTAATTATGCCCATAAAGTGATTTATAAATGTTGGACCATAATATATAAAATGGCAAAGTAAATATATCAATGCTGCTAATAATTTTCTTTTTATCATAAAACAAATACAAAAGAAAGTTATAAATAACAATATTATTTCCATCGTCATATTTGATGGAGCAAACATAAACTCATTTCCTATAGAATAAAGTACAGTACCCACTAATCTAAATGCCCAAAACATAAATGCAAACATTGCTATTAACCAACTTGAAAAATTTTTCATCTGTAAATTCCTCCTTATTTTCTAATTTATTTCTATTGTAACATATTATTATATTTTTTGCATTATTTTGATAAGATTTTTATAAAAATCTTATTTTATAGGGTTATTACTCACAGCTTTCCTATTTATATTTATAAATACCAATGGGCAAGCCGTGAAGCTTAAGTCTATAATTTTTACATTTAATTATAAAAATTAGTTATTGAAAAATCAATACAAAAAGGAGCTTTTTCATAAAAGCTCCTTTTTGTATTATTTTTCAACTATTCATCTATGAAATTAAATTCATCTTTAAACTTTTCTTTAAAAATTTCAAATACTGCTTTTAATACATCTTCATCATCAACACTTACATAAGATTCTTCATCATCTGAATCAGTATCTTCTAATTTTAGTATTACTACTTCTCCTGCATCATCATCTTCGTCATTTGGTAACAATACTACATATTCTTCTCCTTCATATTCTATAAGGTCTAAGAATTCAAATTCAATTTCTTCTCCATTTTCATCGTTTAGTACTATTATATTATCTAGTTCCTCTCCTTCTTGTTCATTTGGAACATTATTTACATCATCATTCATCTTTAATTCTCCTTTCAATTTTTTATATATTATATAATATTAATGTCATTATAAATATTAAATAGAAATAAATTGAATATGTATAGAATAGAGTGTGTTTTTATTTTTTTAACGCTAAAATATTTAATAAATTTTTAATTTCACACACTAAAAATACACGGTCAGCAATAAAATTTCAAGTCATGTTTTTTATTCTATTTATTATTTTTCATTATTTAATTTATTCATATATGTTTCTAATATATACACTGCGGATATTGTATCTACAATATTTTTCTTCTCACGCTTATTTATATTCAAATAGTTCATTGTTTTATGGGCAGCAACTGTAGTGAGCCTTTCATCTATTTTTTCTATTTTTATTTTATTGAACTTGCATTTAAGTTTATGAATAAACTTTTCGGTAATTTCTACTCTTTCAGAACTTGTCCCATTCATATTTAGTGGAAGCCCTATTACCATAGTGTCTATTGCATATTGATTGCATATTTCTTCTAAGCGTTTTAATACTATTTTATCGTTTCCTTTATGATGTATAGTCTCAAGCCCTTGTACAGTAATGCCAAGTTCATCTGTAATAGCTATTCCTACCCTGCTATCACCATAGTCTATCCCTAATTTTCGCATATTATTCATCTATTCCTATATAATTTTTTACCATTTTTTCCAAAAGCTCGTCTCTTTCGATTTGCCTTATTAGATTTCTTGCATTGTTATGACTTGTTATATATGTAGGGTCTCCTGATAAAATATATCCAACTATTTGATTTATTGGATTATAACCTTTTTCTTGTAAAGCGTTATATACTTCCTTTAAAATTTCTCTAGACTTAATATTTTTGTCCCTTTCAACTGTAAAACTTACTGTTTCATCCATCATTGACATATTATTCCTCCAATCTGCTTATTAAAGCTCACTAATTTTACTTTCATTTTGATCTGCATTATCAATATACTCTTCTAACTTTTTCAAAACTCCTTCCAAAGCTGTTCCTTTATAGTAAGTACCTATTATAATATTTAACTTTGGTCTTGCAATTATTTCTTCTTCTCCGTCTTCGTATTCAAATTCCACATCTACTGGCTCGACTTGTATTGCTTCTACCTGCTCTTTTATTTGTTGCATAAAACCAACAACTGCTTCTTTTTCTATTCCAGAAAAAACAATTGCAAATTTTGGTCCCATATATCTTACAAATATGTATTCACTTGCCAAATCAGACTTAACTACTTCGCAAACTTTTGATATTACTTTATCTCCAGTCTTTCTACTTATTTCTTCATTTATTTTTTCTAGGTTAATTATTCTAAATAAGCAAACAGTAGAAGTTGTATATCTATCAATTATTCTTTTTCCTTCTCCGTATAAATATTCTGCTGTTTTCAAAGAGCTATATTTATCATCTCTAACAATACTCTCTATTACTTTTTGATTTTCAACTGTTCTTAATATAGCAACAATATTATTTCTTATAACTTCCAATATTGTAGTATCTACATTGTCAAACTCATGTGGTTTGCTTCCTTCTAGTAGCCAATAGCCTATATATACATTATCTATATATAGTGGAAAGAACATTGCACATTTTGCTCTTGCAAATTCCATCTTTTGATATGGCAATCTTTCGTTCTCTCCTTCTACTGTGACATACTTTGGTACAGATGACTGTATACTATCCTTAAATATTTCTTCTGTTTGTAAATTACTTAAAGTATCCCAATGCTTTGCATCAACATTTGATGCTTTTACAACATATTTTGTTCCGTCATATACAACTATTGTAGAATATTTTATTTGGTATCTTTCTATGATAATATTGTTTATTTGCTCTATTTTCTCCTCTACTGAAGATGCTTTACTTACTGTATCCATAAAATCTTGTAATATATTCAAATTTGTAACTTTTTGATTTAAATTATTAAAACTTTCTATTTTTTTATGGATTGACATATTGTATACCATTAGTAATACTATAATTATTACTAATATTAATATTACTCCTATTATCAAACGATACCACCTCTTCTATTTTATTTATTTTAATATCTGTTTTTCATTTTGTTTAATGTTGCATTCATGTTATTTGAAAAATTGCTAGTATTTGTATTGTATGGATTAAATTTATTCGCTGGTCTATCATTACTTAATAGTGGATATATCATATTTCCTAATTTTTCTAAACTTGCGACAAAATTTTTAGGATATCCTTTCGTAGATATTTCACAATTTACTAATCCGTCTAAATATTTTGAATACGCTTCTTGATCAAAGGGTATAGAACAATATTTTACATTATCTTTATCAAAAAGCTCTGTCATGTACGACATAGATGGATCATTATATGATGACATTCCTCCGATTATAACTCTATCAGAAATGCTTCTTACTCTTAAAACTTTATTAAGTACAATTCTTAACTTGTTTGGGTCTAATATATTTCTTGCTTTAAGATTTCTTAAAAATGCTGTTAAAGGTTGTATTGTTAAAATATCATAGCTTTGCACCAAATAAAGTTCTTGTGCCATATTAAAATATGCATAATTTGTATCGTAATCGCAATCCATTATAACTAATGAATAATTTTGCATCAAAGTTGTAAGAATATTTCCATAATCGTTAAAATCCGAATTTCTATCTGGTAATGTTGTATATACAGTTAAATTTTTGTTTACTTCTATTCCATTTGCAATTCCATTTCTTAGATTCTCTATACATGAAAACGCTGTTTTTCTTAGACTTTCATCATTTTGAGTATATATATAATATGCATTCTTATTCTGCGTCAAGTCTAGTATTGCAGTTTTTATACCTTTTTTCGATAAAATCTCTGCCATACTATTAACTAAAAATGATGTCCCATTTTTAGAAGTTCCAACAAAAGCGACCAGTTTATTTGACATACTTAAAAGATTTTTTAAGTTAGCATCATTATTATTTTGCCCATATTCATTTGGAACTGTAATATCATTAATATTATTGCTATATGAATTATTCATGCCATTATGCATATTAGAATTTCCAAATTCTTGATTACTATTATAGCCATTATTTGTGTTCTGACTGTAACCGTTTTGTGAGAGATTATCTTCATTCTCATTGCCTAAATCAAATAAATTTACAGATTCATTTTGTGTTTGCCCTTCATTAGCTGATGTATCTTCTTCAAGTCCTGGCAATATTAAACTGCCTTGATTTTGTTCTTGTACATCGTGTACATCATCTTCACCCCCTAAACTAAATAAATCAACAGCCTGTTCTTGATTAGTCTTTACCTGTTCTTCTTTTTCAACTTTTCTAGGTCTACCTCTTTTTTTCTTTGGTTGTTCATCTACGACCTCTTGTTTTGGTTCTTCAGTCTTTTTAGGTCTTCCTCTTTTCTTTTTAGGTGCTTCTTCTTTTGAAATATCTGTTTCTACAGATTGTAATATATTTTCTATTTCATCATGATTTAAGTTTTGCTTTGATTCCTGACTATTTTTAACCTCTTGATTATTATGTGATACATAATTATTTGTTTGCATAGTATTGATTTTGTTAGTATCCATGCTCATTGTTTTATTACCTGTATCATTCTTTGCGGTTCCCGCAACTGAAGGAATTACAACTGGTTTAGTTAATTCTGACTTTCCTATATTTTTTTCTAAGATATCTAATTTACCAGTACTTTGTTTCTTTTCTTTTTTCTTTTTTTCATAGTCTTCATTTGGAGTATATTTTTTTTGCTTCACTTTTCCTTGGCTAATACTAGGTGTAACTGTTCCAAATGTAATAAGCTCTTGATATTTTTGAGAATTTGCCTCTAATACTGCCTTTACATTTAAAGGTAAGAATTTGCATATTACTCTAAGCTGAGCATCTGTATACTGTTCAGCTATATTATCAAAACTTCTTACATATTCTTCTTCATTTTTTCCTAACTTTTTGTAGTGGTTTAAAATGTTTTGAATTTCAACTTCATTAACATCGCCTTCACTTTCAGGCTTGTATCCCACATCATCTGTATCTATTCTATAATAAATTTTCGCATCTTTTTTACTACGTGGTTTATTTAATAATTCACATACTTTAGATATAGTTCTATCCTGTCCAATTAAAGCACTATAAATTCCAATTCCAAATAGCTTAACTAAAATATCTTCTGATTTATTTCTTCTATCAGCACATATTAAAATTATTGGAATATCTTGTCCATTAGGTGATGTTGCTTCATCACTTATACTATCTAATCTTTCAAAAATAAACTTATCTATGACACCATAATTATTATTTGCAAATGGTTCGACATCCTCACTTATAACAATTCTGTCATACGATTTATCTTTTTGAAGTTCTCTTGTAATTGCATCAAAATAATATACATTTTTACTTGATATAATTTCTTTGTATTCTTGCTGATATTTCTTTATTATAGATTCAGAAATACTCTCATTATTAACGGCAAATAATACTTTCATTTGTTAACCCCTCCAGCCTTTTACAACTATTGCAAACACCAATGGTAGTACCTGGCATATTACCATTGCTGTAATAATTCCTATCATAGCTCCAAAACCTTTGTCTCTTACATCTAACTTTCTTATTCCTATTATATATCTATAAATACCGCTTATTGCAATTCCTGCGAAGCCAAATGGTATACTATAAATTCTAATTATGTTTAATATGTATGCTACAAATCCATATGTAGCATCTCCGTAAGAATCTTGATAGTCTTGCAATGTTTCCAATTGTTGATCTTTTATCTGCACTAAATTTACTGTTGCATCATTTTTTAAATCTGCTTCATTTGTATTTGAGCCTGCATCTGTTCCAGCATTTGTGCCAACAGTTGCTGGTGTAGTTGTGCCTATGCTTACGTCTGTGCTCGTACTCACACTTGTTCCTATGCTCGTATCTGTTGCAAGTGCAATTGTCACCCACATCGAAAGAACAAACATGAAAATAATTATTATTGCAGCTAATTTTTTCTTCATTTAAAATTTCATTCCTTTCCAACGTCAATTATGTTTGCTTTTTTGAGCCTTATATCCCTTAATTTTAGCTAAAAATCATTCTTTATAATCTTACTCAAATATTTTATCATTTGTCCAAAAATAAATCAAGGAAATTTTAGAAATATTTTGAGAAATTGGTTTGTAAGTTTTTTATTAATAGAAAACATTTTTATTTTTTTAAATACTGTATACAGCTTTTTACCCAATCAATTAGAAACTAAGTGATTATTCCACTTAGTTTCTCTTCATAGATTAACGTATCTAATTTTCAAATGTTTACATGGTCCTCGTCTATCTTCCCACATAGTAATTAATCCAATTTGAATAAATTCTATCTCCATTTTCTTTCCAACTAAAAATTGAGCCTTCTTCTGGATTGTTATCTTTATAATAATTTTCTGGCATTTCTATTTTCAAACCTTTTGCCAAATCTCTTTTATATTCTTTATCTAAAGTATCTGCGGCATATTCCAAATGTCCTGTCACAAATAACTGATTTTTTGCACTATCTTCTACTATAAATACTCCTGCCTTATCTGATTCTGCAATCACTTCGAGTTCTGGAACTTTCTCAATATCTTCCTTGTATACAGTGGTATGTCTTGAATGTGGAGCTTTAAATCCATCACTAAATCCCATCATTATTTTCGAATTATTGTCATCTATTTTGTGATTAAACACTCCAAACATTTTATTATTAAGTAAATGTTTATTTATTCCATAATGAAAATATAATCCAGCTTGAGCCCCCCAGCAAATATGTAATGTAGATTTAGCATGTGTTTCTGACCATTCCATTATTTTTGTTAATTCGTTCCAGTAAATTACATCTTCAAATCTCATTTGTTCTACTGGCGCACCTGTTATAATTAGTCCATCAAAATATTTTTCTTTTATATTCTCAAATGTAGAATAAAATCTCTTCATGTGTTCAGGCGGAGTATTTTTACTAACATACGACATAACATTTACAAATGTTATTTTAATGTTTTTCCCTGATGTCCCTAACTTTCGTAATAATTGTAGTTCTGTATCCTCTTTTAAAGGCATTAAATTCAGTATTGCAACTTGCAATAATCCATTTCCTCTACAATCATTTTTTCCTTCTAGGTCTTCTAAAATTTGTATTTTTTCCTTTCTCAAAATTTTATTTACAGGTAACCCTGCTCTTGTGTATATTGGCATATTTATCACCATTTATTAAATTGTACAAAAAATATATAATTATATATTTTTACGTATAATATTGTATCATTTATATGCTTTTAAATCAAGAATTTTAGAAAATATTTTTTAGTTAATCAAAGAGACCCAGAATCAAATCTGGATCTCTTTGATTTTTTGACCC
>CALXWQ010000030.1 GCA_944392435.1 uncultured Clostridia bacterium | reverse complement strand
AAAAGAAACCCTACTAAAATCAAATATAGTTTTTCTAGGCATATATCTTGTAATTTCATCATCAACTTTCCTCCTTAATTTTTCTGCCACATGGTGGTCAATCTCTTCTGTTATTTCTACTAATAACTGCTTGTCCTCTTTTTGATAACTAATTTTCACATACAACCCTCCTCTAATTTTACTTTATATTATTTGTAATTCATAATTAAGTCGTCTTGTCTATATAGTTTTTCATGGCACATATATTTACATAGAGAATGCACCAGCAAAATAGAACAGACTTTAAATACGATACTTAATCTTTATCGAATTGCAAATTAATTATATTCCTTCTTACATATTTTTCCAATAGCGAATTTAGAGAAGTTTTGACGATTTATGAGAAGTTTTCGACAAATTGTGATTTTCGATAATTTGTGTGATATGATATATAAAAATTTTAAGGAGTGAAATTTATGATTATAAATTCGCATGTACATTTGAATACTGACACAAATTTCTTTTTTTACAATGATTATGGTATCAAACGGTTTTTACAAGAAATGCAGGAAAACGGTATTAGTTTAGCTATGCCAGCGCTCAATCCTAAAGTAAGTATTTTTCGGTGTCAAAATGATTGTTCTATGCATTGTCCTTTACTTAGTTGTAAGGAAAGTATATTTACTGGACATCCAAACAATACTGGTAAAAGCATTATAAATAGTTTTTCTTCCCAAAGTATATCTCAGCAAAGAGTTTCTGATTTACCATGTGCATTGTATCCCATTGTATCAAAACCGAGCATGCAAAATTTTGTCAACAATAACTTGAACGACTGCAATTGTACTAATCCAAACCGTCATCGGGTTGGCATCTTTGAAGAAGAGGGTAAATTGGTTTTAAAGTGTAAAACATGTGGCAATATTATTTTTTATTCTACATTTGATCCTCTGCATAAGTATAATGTTGCTCTAATTAATTTAACTAAACCATATCGAAAGCGAGTGCGTCCACTTATTTATTTATCACTGTGTCATTCTACAATCCAAACGGAAATTGACTTTTTTGAGAAATGCTATGGAAATGAATTTGTAGGTTTCAAGTTACATCCTTGGAATGACCAAGTAAGTGTAGCTGATTTTATGTTACACTCCTCTAAACCTATTTTAATTCATACTGGCATACGCGATTTGGAAAGTGGTGCAAATGCTATTGCTTTTGCCAAAAACAATCCCAATGTAAAAATTGTAATTGCTCATGCTTCAGCACTTGATGAAAATTGTTTAAGGCAGATAGCTATAATGGAAAATGTATTTGTTGATTGTTGTCCATCTGTTTTTATGTTTAAAAATAGGTTTTCATCGTTTCTTTCTCCAGAAGACATTCATTCTCCTGAAGATATTTATTATAAAGTTTTAGACTATGTGCCAAGTGATAAAATTCTTTTTGGTAGTGACTCTCCTTGGGGAAATAGTAGAGATGAGCTTGACGTTGTTAACAGATTGCACATTCCTGAAAGCGTTAGAGAACAAATTTTGTACAAGAATGCTACTGAATTTTATGGGTTAGAATTTTGTTAGTACACGTAAATTTGGCAGACGCTGTCTGCCAAATTTAATTATCTATTAACACTCATTACTATATTAAAACCTAATTTTTAGAGAAGAAATATATATTTTTTCTAAGTATTAATATAGCTGTGAGCAGTAAAAAAGGGGATCTGAAAGTATTTTTCAAAATCCCCACTTCACTTTATGTAACTATTCTAACAAGCAATTTTAGTCTCCATTCATTGCGCAACCACAATCGTTGAACTCTTCTACACTCATCTCCCAATCTTGTCTATCCATCAAGACACCTCCTCTCTTGCTATACAATTATAATCAAATCCATTAATCTTATTGCTACTTTGGTAAGCTGACCTTCTGCATCCTCCACAATATGGCAAATATTTGCAGTTACCACATACTTCATAATTTTTTCTATCTCGTATTTCTCTTAATAAATTTGATTCTAACCAAATTTTTTCTAAAGGCTCTTCATGTATATTGCCTGCTTTTATTCTAACAAAAGGACATGGTATTACATCTCCATTTGCTAAAATTGAGCATGACGCAATTCCTGCTGTGCAACCGCCTTTAATCTTAAAGTCTTCATCTTTTCCTAAAGCCATTTTCTTAAAAGAATTTACATATGGATGTTTTAATTTATTTATTTTACCTTGTTTCTCATATTCCAATAGTTTCTTTATTGCAAAGATTTTTTCTTCACCACTTAACAAAAATTCTTTATCTTTTCCTGTATCTATGCAAAAGTTGAATGCTATGCTTACATTATTTTCATTTGCTATTTTTACTATTTCATCTATATGGTTCAAATTCTTTTTATGAACTGTTGTAAATAAGTATGGCTTAACTCCAACGCTTTCCAAATCTTTTGCAAGTTCTATTGTCTTTTGACTGCTTATATTCCTTGCTCCATTTTCATCTATATCAAAACTTAAGTGTATGTAGTCAAATCCTTGTAAATCTTCCAAATTTAGATTTCGTATATATCCATTTGTCTGTAATGTTACCTTACTTATACCATCTAGTTTATTCCTGTTTTCTTTTAAATATGCACAAATTTCTTTAAATTTTGGATGTAAACATGCTTCTCCACCAGACAAAGTCAGTGTATGTACTTTATTCTTATTTGCAAAATTTATATATTTTATAACATCGTCATAATCCATATCAATATTTTTATTTTCTCTGTTATAGCAATGTAAACAATTCAAATTACACTTTGTAGTAATCTCAAGCTCTAGCATATGCATTGATAATCCCACACCTAACATCTCCTTCCTTTTTTACGTCGGCATCTTCTTGTATGTAACTTTTAGTCCAAGCCCTACAACCAGAAAAGCAATTATTATGCTTTTTGCAACTCATACATTCTTCTGGCAAATTGTCATTTATATAATAACTTCTAAATTTTTTAAACCCTTTTCCATTTTTCCAAATATCCTTCAACTCTTCCTCAAACACATTTCCACAAAGGAAATCCTCTGTCTGAAAGAAATTGCATGGGTATACATTTCCATTATATTTTATAATTAATTTGCTTTTTCCAGCAGCACAAACTGGCATATGTATTTTCTTTTCATCTTCTCCAAGTAAACCATAAAGTCCATGTTTATATACAAACTTTTCTTTTCCTACCATTCTTACATATTTTAAATATTTCTCCATATTTTCTTTATTTATTGGAACGCTTAAAGAATCAAATTTTTTCCCTGTATAGCAAGGTATTGCCATTGTTGGTGAATATGTTAGATTATCAAATTTACTTTCTAGATATGTATATAATTTTTCATAATTATCAAAATTTTCTTTGATTAAAACTGTATTTACTGAAACTTTTTTATCTGCATCTAATGCTTTTTGAATATTATTTATCGTTCTATCAAATGCTCCATCAAAACCTGTTATCTCATCATTTACCTCTTTATACCCATGAAGCGAAAACACAAACTCATCAGAATACGGCAATATGCTTGATATATCAATAGAACCATTTGTATTTATTAGGTTTGTCAAACCTTTCTCCTTTGAATATTTTAATATTTCTTTAAAATACTTATATAAAAAATTCTCTCCACCAGAAAAATGAATTTTCTTTATACCCAAATCATATAACTCATCAATAACCTTTTTCCACATTTCTGGGGGTTTATCTTGATACTTGTCATGCACATCACAATTTTCAAAACAAAACTTACACTTAAAATTACAATTTTTAGTAAGCTCTACTTGAGCAAAATTCGGTCTACTCCAAATCAAATCAATAAGTTCTTTCTTAGAAAAATCACTAATCAAATCTCAATTACCTCCTTCGTTGACAAAAAGGACACTTCTTTTGTCAAGTTTTTTATACTTGGGATCACTTCTTTTTTGCCAATTTTTTTACTCTTAGGGTTACTTCTTTTTACCAATTTTTTTTACTCTTAGGGTTACTTCTTTTTGTTAAATGATGTTTTTCAAACAATGTGGACGAAGCATTTGTTTCATTTTTACGACAAGAGGTTCATACCTCTTTGTCTAAAAATGGAATTATGTATTAGCCTCAATAATTTCTTTTTTTATTAAATAGCTTACGAATTTTTGTGGTATATTTGCAATATCTTCATGCCTAATTATTTGATTAAACCACTTTCTCGGCTCATCTTTTAATACAATCAAATCTGGATTAGCATATATTGCTGTACTGTTCTCCTTTTCAATATAATTTGCTGATTTTTTCAAATTGTATGTTCTCTCTTTTGCTAGGTCTACCCCCAGTGCGACTTTCTCCACATCTTTTCCGCCAATGTTTTCTACTTCTTCTCCTATTATTTCAAGTCCGTTTTTCTTATAAAAAGAAATTGCCCTATAATTTTCTTTAGCACACCATAACAAAATCTTTTTATGTTCTTTGGATAATTCATTTACAGCTTTTCTTAAAAGACTAGAACCTATTCCATGCTCCTGACAATCATTTTTCACATATAAAGCAAAGACTTCTCCACTATATTCTTCATAACTTTTATCTTTTCTAATTCCATAATAACAATATGCAATTACTTTTCCATCTTTCTCATATACTATAACATTTCTGTTTTTTAAATTTCTTAAACATTTTTCTATTTCATTATTTATTTCTAGATTTTTTAAAAGTTCATCTGGAAAAATATTCAAATATGTTTTTCTCCAATTATCAATCTTTATTCTTGCTATTTTTTCCGCATCTTCTACTTTTCCTTCCCTTATCATTTGCTCTCGCCTCCTTCTTAAGTTTTTCTATTTTTAACTTGGCTTGTCTTTATATATGTATATGCTTGTCCAATCCCAATTATGACAAAATTATGGTAATTAATAATTGGAGGAAATATAAAGCTCCCCCAATTTATATAATTTTTTAATTTTGAATAATGTAATATATTATATATTAACATAATTTTTACTTGCTAGTCAAGTACTATGTCAGAATTTAATTTTCTATACGTAAATAATAGTTTTACTGTGCTAAAATCCCTACTACCTGCGTTACAGAATAAATAGTCTACATCCATTTCTAGTAACTTTTATACATATTTTTCTGTTTTTCGTACATAATAATTCTAGGAAAAGGTTTTTATATGAACCTTAAACCTAAATTTATTATAAGGACGTGAGCAAATGGGAAATGAACAATACATTTTAAATACTGTTAACAAAGGATTAAAAATGGGGATGGATTCTATTTCAACTATCTCTGAAAAAGTTGGTGACCAAAATTTTAAGGATGATTTAATATATCAATATAATCAATATAATGATATATTAAACAGAGTCAATGCTGAATTGCAAAACTTTAATGACTTGCCATCTGAACTTCCCCCTATGCAAAAAGTTATGGGATTTATGGACATACAGATGAGTACCATTAATGACAAAAGTAATTCACATATTGCAGAAATGCTTATAAAAGGAACCAATATGGGAATTATAGAAGGCGTTAAACTAAAAAATCAAAATCCGGATGCTAATCAGACTACTCAAAAAATACTTGATGATTTTATTCAATTTCAAGAAAATACTATTGAAAAATTAAAAAAATACTTATAATTTTAGCGCTTAATAATCAGTCACTCAAAAGTTTTCAAACTACAGATAACAAACCAAGTGAGCCACACTTATTAAAGAATGTTGTAAAACATTAATAATTGTGGCTCACTTTAGTAATTAATTTATAAATTAATCTTTTTTACCTTGTGCTCCTTTGATTAAATTCTCTAAATATTCAATTTCTTTATCTACTTCTAGTCTCGTGAACAAAGGCTCTACATCTTTTGCAACTCTTATTATTCCTTCGTCAATATTGAACTCATATGCTGAATTCCAATCTTTTTTGTCTATATTTAATTGACTAAATATTTTATTTGCAGTCTCATTCATAAATGGTTGTAGCATTATAGCAACAATTCTTAAATTTTCTACTAAGTGAGCCATTACTGATACTAATTTTTGCTTATCTTGATTATTTTCAGACTTAAACAAAATCCATGGCTTAGTATCATCAATATATTTGTTAGATGCAGATACTATCTCCCATATTTTTTCTAATGCATCACTATAATGTAGATTATCTAAGTTTTCCTCAGTTTCTTTTACTTTTTGCAACGCTAACTCTTTTAGACTTTCATCAAATTCAGTCCTCATTCCATTTGCTTTATCTAACTCTCCGTTAAAATATTTATTAATCATTCCTATTGTTCTATTTAATAAGTTTCCTAAATCATTTGCTAAGTCTCCATTATATCTATTTACGAAATTCTCTGGTGTAATTGTCATATCTCTATCATAAGGAAATTCTCTCAATAAATAATACTTCGTAGCATCTAATCCATATCTATCAATCATTTGCTCTGGATAAATTACATTTCCCTTAGATTTTGACATTTTTCCATTTTTTATAGATATAAATCCATGTGCATATATTTTTTTAGAAATTGGTAATCCTAGAGCCATTAAGAAAATTGGCCAATATATTCCATGAAATCTTATTATATCTTTACCTATAATTTGCAAATCCGCTGGCCAATACTTTTTTAATTTGCTATCATCCTCTGATAAATATCCTAATGCAGTAATATAATTTGTTAAAGCATCTAACCATACATAAATTACATGTTTTGGATTTCCTTTTACTTTTATGCCCCAGTCGAAACTTGTACGGCTTACGCATAAATCTTCAATTCCAGGTTTTATAAAGTTATTAAACAACTCCGTTTTTCTTGACTCTGGCTCGATAAAGTCTGGATTTTTCTCATAAAATTCTTCTAATTTTTTTTGATATTTTTTCATATTAAAGAAATATGATTCTTCTTTCATTCTTGTAACTTCTCTACCACAATCTGGACACTTTCCGTCTACTAATTGAGTTTCTGTAAAATAAGTTTCACAAGGTAAACAATACCAACCTTCGTATTCGCCCATATATATGTCTCCTTGTTTTAATAACTTATCAAATATCTCTTGTACAATTTTTTCATGTCTAGGCTCTGTTGTTCTTATAAAATCATCATATTGTATATCCATCTTTTTCCATAATTCTATTGTAGCTTTTGCCATTTCGTCAACATGTTCTTGTGGAGTTTTACCGTTATTACTAGCCACTGTTTCTATTTTTTGTCCATGCTCGTCTAAACCTGTTAATAGATAGGCATCATATCCACGCAATTTTTTATATCTTTTTGTTGTGTCAGCAAATATCTCTGTATACGCTGTTCCAATATGAAATTTTCCACTTGGATAGTATATTGGTGTCGTTATATAAAATTTTTCTTTCATTTTAACCTCCATTCGAGCGAATTTACGCTTTAACCAAATTTTTATTTAATAACCTCTATAAATTCGTGAGAATGTTAGAGGTTAAATTCCCGCCATCTCAAAATTCGTTAGAATTTTGAGGGCTATAGCGATTGTAGCTTTAAGTAGTGAAAAACTTCTTTTTTCACACTAACCTCCTATATTATAGAATAAGTTTATTTATTTTTTTCTTCTAAATCTAATTCTATATTGTAAATTTCAAATTCGTCTTTATCAATAATCTTTGTCTCCATATTTTCAATAAATAATGTAGCTTTAAAGTCTTTACTAGATTTATTCAAAGCTTCTTCTAATTCTTTATTTACCCCTATTGACAACATTTTTATAGGTGTTTTCAATGACACATTATTATTTGTTTTAGCTCCTCTAGCCTGACTAATAATTTCTACCATTTGATTTCCCAATTCTATTTCTTTGTTAAAATGATAATTTAAAGGTTTTATCTCTGTTATATGAATTGATTTATCTGTATGATATAGCTCTTGGAATATTTCTTCTGTTATAAATGGGAAGAAAATGCTAAAATCTTGTAATAATTTATATAATATTGTATAAACAGTCTTTTGTCCACTATATCTTGGTATATCTCCAAATTCTTCTGGTCTATATAATCTATGTTTTACTATTTCGATATAATTATCACAAAATTCCCAGAAAAATTTCTCCAAAATATTAAGTGCTAAGCCCACTTCGTAATCATCTAAATAAATTAAGAATGACTTTTCCATTTCCTCAAAGCGACCTAATATCCATTTGTCAATATATTCAAAATCTTTAAATTCTTTATCTTCATAATCATTAAGGTGCATCTCTATAAATTTAGATACATTCCATATTTTATTTATTAATTTCTTGCCACGTAGCAATGTTTCTTCACTAAATATTATGTCTGTTCCCAATCTTCCAGTTCCAGCCCAATATCTTAGCACATCTGCTGAATATTGCTTAATAAGATCCATTGGTTCATGCTTGCTGTTGCCCTTACTTTTACTAATCTTCTCTCCTTTGCCAGCCATAACGAATCCTGAAATCATTACATTATTCCATGGTCTTTGTCCAAAATGGTAAAAACTTTTAACTATTGTGTAGAAATCCCATGTTCTAATAATTTCACTTGCATTTGTCCTTAAACTCATAGGTTTTAAAATATCTTCGTAATTTTCTTTTTCTCCATATCTCATGTTAATAAGTGGAGTTACAGAAGATGTTGCCCAAGTATCCATTACATCTGTTTCTGGTACAAACTCTGTATGTCCACATTTTGGGCATTTTCCACATTTTGGAGTATCAACTAAAGGATTTACTGGTAAGTCTTCTTTATTGGCAAATACTGGCTCTCCGCATTCCTTACAATACCATACTGGGAATGGAACTCCAAAGTATCTTTGTCTTGAAATACACCAATCCCAAGCTATATTATTAACCCATTCATCATATCTTGCATGCATATAAGATGGATGCCATTTTATTTCATTTCCTATTTTTATAAAATCCTCTTTATGGTTCATTATATCTATAAACCATTGCTTCATTACTGTATATTCAACTTCTTTTCCACATCTTTCATGTGTTTGTACTTCATGCTCTAGCTCTTCTATTTTTACTATATATCCACCTGCTTGCAAATCTTCTACTATTTGCTTTCTAGCTTCCTTAATTTTTAATCCTCCATATTTAGGTACATCATCAATTATCCTACCATTATCTGTGAATATATATTTTAATGGTAAATTATATTTTTTCCACCATTCAATATCTGTTTGATCACCAAAAGTACAACACATAACAACACCTGTACCTTTGTCCATTGCCACTTTTTCATCTGCCATTATAGGTACTTCTACGTCAATTACAGGAATGTGTGCAGTCTTTCCTATTAGATGTTTATGCTTTTCATCATTAGGGTTTACAAACACACTTACTATTGCTGGTAATAGCTCTGGTCTAGTTGTCGCAATAGTAAATTCTTCATTGTCCTCAACTGTTCTAAAGTTAACATAATTAAATGTGGTTTTTATTGTTTTAGTTTCTAATTCAGCTTGTGCAATAGATGTTAAGCACTCGTTACACCATAAGGCTGGACTCTCTTTATGATAACAATGTCCTTTTTCAACTAAATCTAAAAACGAAGCTTGGCTTATTTTAATTGTAGATGGACTAACTGTTTTATAATGTATATTCCAATCTGTACTTACTCCCATTTTTGTAAACAGCTCTTGAAAGTTTTCTTCATATTTATCAGTTGTTTCATAACATAATTTTGAGAATTCCTCTCTGCCTATTTCATGAGCTCTTTTGCCTTGTTCCTTTTCTACCAACCTTTCACTTGGAAGACCATTATCGTCAAATCCAAAAGGATAAAATATATTATATCCTCGTAATCTTTTATATCTCGCTAACATTTCAGTTTGAGTATATGAAAAAATATGGCCTATGTGTATTTTACCATTAACTGTTGGAGGTGGAGTATCTATGGAAAATACTTCCTTTCCATTTCTTTTAAACTCATATATTTTGTTATCTTTCCAATAATCTATCCATTTTTTCTCTTTTTCCTCTGCATTATATTTTTTGTCTAACATATTATTTCCTCCTTTTATATTTAATTAAAAACAGCTTCACCCATCAATAAGGGCAAGCTGTTTTGCTTACGGTACCACCTTAATTTACAATTTATATACATTGAATGTTCTTCCATTCAAAATTATCAATAATTGTATCTCTTAACTTTTAACGCAAGTTACACGTATACAGCTACTACTATTTCACCATATCTGCTCCAAAGCTACCTTCAGTTTATTTTCTATTTAGAAGCTTCCAGCGCACCACTTCTATTCTCTTTATAGAAATTTTAAACTTACTCCTCTTTTTCTTTGCATTATGTTATATATATTACCATATTTTTTTATTTTATGCAATATTTTTTTAAATTTTTACTTCTTCATTTGTTACTAATAGTGTGTTTTATTTTTACCACTTGAGCATATGTTTTTTTGGAAAATTTTATGATATTTATCTATTAGCAGTTATTTTTTGTGCGCTTTTAGGTGCATATTTATTTCTCATTTCATTATAAAATAATAGTAATTAATTAAGTAGTCTACATTAATTATAGATTACAAATATAATTTTAAACATGTAAAAGAATGGAGGAAATTGTATGAACAAATTAAAAATCCCACAAAATCATAGTGGTATAAGTAAAACTCTACGCTTACCAGATAATGTTGTAGACAAAGTCCAAGACTTAGCTAATTTAAAAAATTTATCTTTTAACAAAACTGTAATCTCTCTAATTAAGTTCGCTTTAGAAAACCTAGATGATGAAGATAAGCAAAAATTAGAAAAAAACGCTTAAAGTAAATAATATACAAGAACAATAGCGGATTTTTTAAAATTTTTCTTAATTTTAAAATTTAAAAGTCCGCTTTATTGTTTGTGTTCCGAATTTTATGTTTTTAAATTTTGTGTACATTTAGCAAAGTTATAATTTCTCTTCAATTTTTATAATAGTGTCATTATCTAGGTACAAAATAATTTTTTCTTTTGTTTGCTCCATATTATATATTTGATTTAAGTTCATAGATATAAAATTTTCTTCTCTGTTTTCTTCAATCATTTGTATTCGTTACTTTTTGTTCATTTTTTTAATTTTATATATTGTTAAACCCAAAACAGTAACTGACACAACACTTCCAATAATAATTAGGGCTTTCCCTTGTATTGTTTCATTACTAACTGTTTGCCCATCATTTTTATTATTTATATCTTCTTTTGCTTCCGCTTTCTCTGCTATTCTTTCCATAACCATATTTGAGTTTTGTATTATATTTTGCTGTTCTTGTTCATACTTTTTCTCTTCGTCTTCATTTCTTTTGCTTACATTAATATAATAATTCTTTTTAGTTTTTCCATTTTCTGCAGTTACAGATATTGTAATTTGGTTATTTCCAGTTTTTAAATCCTTATTACCGCTTATCTGTACATTTGCATCTTCATCTTCAGGAATTGCTAATATATTTAAGTCATTAGTTAAATTCGAAACTTCAACATTATAATTTGTTACATTAGAATTATAATCAGGTGATAGTGTGTAATATTCCACAGCCAAAGTTTCTAAATTTGTATTCGCTTTTGTTATATTGTTTGTTTTTGTAACATTTATTACATATTCCTTTTTTGCTGTTTTGTCCTTCGAAGTGACTAATATTTTTATTTTATTAATACCGTTTTTTAAACCTTTATTTCCTGAAATTTCAACAATTGAATCTTTATTTTCTGCAATAGCCGTTACATTTATATCATTAACACTATCATTAACATTTAAGTAATATTGCGTAATATCTTTATTAAAGTCTGGGGTAATGCCTTCCATATTTAATCTCATAATTTTTAAATTTGCATTATTATCTTTTATATTCTCACTTGATTGTTCCTTTTCTGATTCCGTTTGTTCTCCTGTTAATCCTTCATCTATATTCTGCTTTTCTGTTTTTTGCAATTTTTCGCCAATTTGTATATCCTTTTGATTATATGATACATCTATTTTTTCTCCCTTTTCATTGTAAAACTCACCAACTATCGA
>CALXWQ010000029.1 GCA_944392435.1 uncultured Clostridia bacterium | reverse complement strand
GTTACACTATTTGTTGTTGTTCCTCCTGCTGTTACTATTACTATTGGATTGTTTTCATCTTTTATTTCTATTGTTGTCTCTGGTCCGGTTGTTGTTCCGTTTGTTAGTCTTGCTGTTACTTTATCTCCATGATTTAAGTTTGTTATTGCTCCTGAATAGTTTGTCCAGCTACCACTATTTATTTTGTATTCTATTGTATATTGTGTCTCTGTTGTTTCTAATTCTATACTTGCTTTTCCTTCACTCCATACTGTTGGACCTTTTTGGGTTATTGCTCCTTCTACTCCTTTTATGGTTATTTTATTTGATATTGTCTCTGTTTTATTTCCACCTTTATCTACTGTTAAGATGTGTAAATAGTATTCTCCTGTTGTACTACTGTTTAAGGTTATTGTTTCCTCATTTGAACTAAATGTTCCTGTGTAGCTTTCTGCATCTGTCCCTATTTCACTTGCTGTTTGATTTAATATCCACTTACTTTGTGATAAATCAACTCCACTTTCATTATCTATATGTGTTACTTTTGCTGTTAGTGTGTCTCCTGCCGTTAAATTTTCTTTGTTTAATTCTACTACTGCTTTGGCTGGCGCTTTTGTGTCTAGTACTTGTTTTTCTTGGGCTTGACTTGCTTTTTCTCCATCTGTTAATCTTGCATACACTTTATCTCCATGGTACAAGTTTTCCACACTTTCTCCACTATTAATTGTTTTCCATTGATTTTCTACTGTTCCGTTTACTTGGTACTGGATTATGTATTTTGTTTCAGTTGAACTTTCTTCACTTGCACTTGTTTCACTCGAATTTACTGCACTAGAACTCACCTCTACACTTGCCCTATATCCTGACCATACTACTTCTCCAAATGTTATTGTCCCTTCTGGGATTTCTTCACCTGGTCCAGGTTCTGGATCTGGTTCATCTGGATCTGGCTCGGTTGGATTGTCTATTTCATTTCCTCCCATTGTATTTGCAAACTCTCCCATTAGGCTATTCATTCCTTCTTGCTCTGCTATTATTGAATTTGCTGCCATATCTTTGGCTTTTTGTGCCTGTGTTATTAAGCCGTTATCTCCAAATGCCATGTTCATTGTGATTGTAGCTAGTATTATTATGATAATTATTGTGATAACAAGTGCCACTAAAGTTATTCCACGCGCACTCTTTAGATTTTTATTATTTTGAACGTTTTTGCATTGTAATTTTAATTTCTTAACTAAATTTTCTTTTCCTCTATCTGTTTTATTATACATCTATTTGCATACCTCCTTTTATTATATAATTTTTATATTGTTACATTCATAGCTCGCCAATTACTGTATATTCTAAAATATAGAATGTTTTTTACGGTATATTTATAAATGTCAACCGGCAAGTTGTGAATTGTAACATTTTCTTCTTTATCATTCTAATGTAGTCTCACATGTAGCATATATGTTTTACCAAGAAATCTTTTCACGCATACTTATCTTTTTCTCCAGTTCTTCTATTTGTACATATTGAACATGCTTCACAAGCACGCAAGAAGGACAGAATATGATTCTTTAAACCTGTCTTTGCAATTTTTATCTTGCATACAAGTTTCTTAAACTCATATTCCATCCTTTTTATGATGTTTTTTATGATATTTATTTTGCTATTTTTATTTCTTTTTACTTCACTATTTTCTTTATTTTTTGCACTACAAATAAAGTCTATTTTCTTTAGACTTTCTCTCTCTCTCTCTCTCTCTCTCTTACAGCCTCAAGGGTTTTACGTGTTTTATTTTTTTGCATTTTTCATTTTCCTTTCTTGTTTTTCGCTTAATCTTAAAGTTCTACTCAATTTTATACTATTGTTATTTTTTTGACAAGTACTTTTCGAAAAAAATTTCCGGTTCTTGTTAGTAGATAATGTTTTTTGAAAAATTAACTCAAGAAATTCAGATAGTTTGTATGTTTTGAAAATTATTATAGGATTTTTCCTCCTCCTAACACCACATCACCCAAATAGAATACTATTGATTGTCCTGGTGTAATTGCTCTTTGTGGCTCTATAAAAGTTATTTTAGCTATCATATTCTTAGAATCTATACCTTTCAATTCACTCTCTTTGGCTACTGAATTTATATTATTTCTTACATTTTCTTTATTTTCCAATATTTCCAACTTGGCCTCTGCATCTTTGGCTCTATATCTTATTTTTGCCTTAATATCAATTTTTTTATTAAAATCAATATTAATTAAGAAGTTTAGTTCATTTGCAATTAATTCATTAGAATATAAATCTTTTTCCGTACCAACTATAACTTCATTTTTTCTTGTATCTAATTTTACCACATATAGAGGGTCTTTATATGCTATTCCAAGTCCTTTTCTTTGCCCAATTGTATAATTTATAAGTCCAGAATGCTTACCAAGTACACTTCCGTCTTTGTATATTATATTTCCCTGTTTGTATAAATTAGCTGTTGAAAAATTAGAATTTGCATTTTCTATATCAGTTTTATATGTACTTTTTTTAATTATGCCATCTTTCTTTCCGCTTCCCAACTCAACTTGTTTCTTTAGGAATTGTACATAATCATTATCAGAGATAAAGCAAATTTCCTGACTATCCTTTTTTTCTGCCACCTTTAGTCCATTGTCTGAAGCAATTTTTCTAATTTCTTCCTTACTATTAAAGTTAGACAAAGGAAATATTATTCTAGGTAAAATTTTTTTATCAATACCATACAAAAAATATGTCTGATCTTTTCCTTGTGCTTCCGATTTTTTCAAAACATATTGATTATATTCTTTAGAAAATTCCACCTTAGCATAATGTCCTGTTGCAATATACTCACATCTTAGATCATCTGCCAATTTTGCAAAAGCTCCAAACTTCATAAATTTATTGCATTCAACACATGGATTAGGAGTTTTACCACACATATATGAATTTATAAAATTATCTACGACTTTTTCTTTAAACATTTTCCTAAAATCAATTACATGATGTTCTATTCCTAATTGCTCACATACTGCTTTTGCATCATTTATAGCATTGGTTTCTAAATTATTTATCCCGTTTTTTATTTTACCTTGAGTTGCATTTCCACTAATCTGTTCTGCTCCTTTATTAACGGCTCCTTGACTCTCCTCTTCCCATAAGCACATTGTAGCGCCTACTACTTCATATCCTTGCTGTTTAAGTAACAAAGCAGAAACTGAGCTGTCAACTCCTCCACTCATACCTAACAATACTCTCTTGCTCACTTTTAACATCATTCCTTTCTTTACACTTAGAGACACTCCTTTTTGTCAATTATCTTTGACTCTTTAGGAGCGTCCCTAAGTGTAATATTTTTCTATGCCTCAATAGAATTTTTTATCTCTTCTAAAGCTTTTGCTAACTGGTCTGGGCAAGATGTATTTTTTTCTCCGCAAGGTATTCCTTTTAATCTTTTTATTACTTCGTTAATATTCATACCTTCTACTAATTTTGATATTCCTAATGTATTGCCAGCACATCCTCCAACTATTGTGACCTTTTTTATTATGTCTCCATCAAGTTCTATTATCATCTCTCTTGAGCAAACTCTACTTGGTTTGTATCTATATTCCATTTTAACCCCCATTCGAGCGAATTTACGCTCTAACAAAATTTTTATTTAATAACCCCTATAAATTCATAAGAATACTAGAGGTTAAATTCCCGGCATCTCAAAATTCGTGAGAATTTTAAGGGCTATAGCGATTGTAGCTTTAAGTAGTGAAAAACTTGTTTTTTCACACTAATACTTTCTAATCTTCCTTTGCATCTATTTTAATATGTACATCTTCTAATTGCTTTTCTGTAACTTTGCTTGGTGATCTCATAAGTAAATCTCTTGCCTTTTTGTTTTTAGGAAATGCTATTACCTCTCTTATATTATCTGAATCTGCAATAAGCATTACCATTCTATCTAACCCCGGAGCTGCTCCTGCATGTGGTGGTGTTCCATATTGGAAAGCATTGTATAAAGCTCCAAATCTAGTTTCAACTTCTTTTTCTGTGTATCCTGCTATTTCAAATGCTTTAACCATAAGCTCTGGGTCATGGTTCCTTACTGCACCTGATGCCATTTCATATCCATTACATACCACATCATATTGATATGCTAAAATTTCTAACGGATCTTTATTTTCTAATGCCTCTCTTCCACCTTGTGGCATAGAGAATGGGTTATGGTTAAAATCTATTGTGCCTTCATCAGATAATTCATACATTGGAAAATCTGTTATAAAGCAGAATCTGTATACATTTTTTTCTAGTAAGTCTAATCTTTTTCCAAGTTCTATTCTAACTAAGCCAGCAATTTTTTGTGCTGTTTTTAATTCATCTGCCACAAAGAAAATTGAATCATTTTCTTTTACTCCATATTCTTTTTCTAATCCTTGTTTTATATCATCTGTTATAAACTTTGCAATTCCACCAGTATATCCATTTTCCTTGTCTGCTTTTACCCATGCTAAGCCATTTGCTCCTGCCTCTTCTTTTGCATAATCTGTCATACTATCAAAGAATTTTCTGCCTTGCTCTGCTCCATTTGGCACAACAATTATCTTTATAGTTTTTTCTTTAAAAGCATTAAACTCTGTATTTGCAAATAACTTAGTTGCATCTTGTATTATAAGTGGATTCCTTAAATCTGGTTTGTCTATTCCATATTTTTCCATTGCCTCTCTATATGGAATTCTCTTAAATGGTGCTTCGTCTACTTTCCATGTAGTATGCTCCTTAAATACAGTTGTAAATATATCTTCAAGTACCTTAAATACATCTTCTTGCTCTGCAAAACTCATCTCAAAATCTAATTGATAAAACTCACCTGGGGCTCTATCTGCTCTTGGGTCTTCATCTCTAAAACATGGGGCAATTTGATAATATTTATTAAATCCAGACACCATAAGAAGTTGCTTAAACTGTTGAGGTGCTTGTGGTAAAGCATAGAACTCGCCCGGATGTAATCTACTTGGTACTAAATAATCCCTTGCACCCTCTGGCGAAGAATTGGCTAGTATTGGTGTTTGAATTTCAGTAAAACCAAGTTCATCCATTTTTCTTCTTAATGTTTTCATGACTTTAGAACGAAGTAATATTGTTTTATGCAATTTATCATTTCTTAAGTCTAAAAATCTATATTCTAATCTTAAATCTTCCCTTGCTTCACCTGTTTTTTCAGAGTTAACTTCAAAAGGTAAAACATTTTTGCATTTACCTAAAACATTAATTTCCTCTGCTTCAATTTCAATCTCTCCTGTTGGAATTTTAGTATTTTTATTGCTTCTTTCCACAACTTTTCCTTTGACATTTATAACGCATTCTGTGACAAGTTTGCCAGCTTTAGCCATAAGCTCATCATTCTCACTTACAACAACTTGAGTAATTCCAAACTCATCACGTAAATCTATAAAGTACATTGAGCCTAAGTTTCTTATTTTTTGCACCCAACCTGCAATTAATACTGTTTCCCCTACATTTGATATATTTAATTCACCACAATTATGGTCCCTATACATTATTTATCATCCTTTCTGTGAAACAAATGATCCTTATGACATTTGCTTCAAATTTTTAACAAGAAGAACATAACCTAAATATGCTCTTCCTTCTACATCTCCAACTATTTTACTACATATATTAGTTTAAATCAAGAATTTTAAATAAGTTATGTTATAGAATAATAGTTTTAACTGTTTAATTTAAGAAATTCAGATAGTTTTAAAAACACATATACTATCTGAATTTTTAACCAAAAACAAAATAAAGCAATAAAATAGTTATCCATATTACGTGGAAATTGACTTGCTAAATAGTTTGCAATTACCTTTTATATTTACTTTCTCCTCTTTTTCTTCTGCACAGAAAAGCCAAATTTTCCTATCTTCTTCCCCATGCTATAATAATGCCCATTTGAATATGCTATTAAGTTACACTTAGAAATATCAAAAGCTCCTCTTTGGTCTATATATTGCTCATCTGCATCAATTGATAACACTTCTGCGACAAACATATGATGGCTCCCAAGTTCTCTTATTTCTTTTACTTTACATTCTACAGCTACAGGACTTTCTTTTATAATTGGACATTTTACAAAATTTGCCTTTTCTTTAGTAAGGTTCATTTCTTTATACTTATCTACTTTAGCACCTGTTTTTACCCCACACCAATCTGTTGCATAAGCTAGCTTTTCATTAGTTAAGTTTATTACAAATTCACCTTGTTCCTTAATTAAATTATATGAATACCTCTCTGGTCTTACCGAGATATAACACATAGCTGGATTTGTATTTAAAATTCCAGTCCATGCAACTGTCATTATATTTGATTTTTCCATAGTTCCACACGATACCATAACGGCTGGAAGTGGATATATGAATGTTCCTGCTTTCCAAATTTTTCTACTCATTTTTTATTATCCTTTCTAAATTTTTGGAGTTAATGAACAAAGCAACATTTGTCATTCTTTGTTCTTCCCGCTTTGATTTTACGAGCGGAGGGAAGAAATCTCAATGGTAACAGTGTTTATTGTTCAAGTATAATAGTCACTGGTCCATCGTTTAAAAGACTAACCTTCATATCTGCTCCAAATATTCCTTTTTGCACTTCTATTTGCTCTTCTTTGCACTTTTCGCAAAAGTATTCATATAGTTCATTTGCAAAATCAGGTTTTGCAGCATTTACAAAAGATGGTCTATTTCCTCTAGAGCAGTCCGCATATAGTGTAAATTGTGATACTATAAGGAGTTTGCCTTCTACTTCTTTTATGCTTAAATTCATCTTTCCGTTTTCATCTTCAAACACCCTAAGTTTACACAATTTTTTCACTAAATAATCTACGGTTTCTTTTGTATCCTCATGAGTAACACCTAGTAGTACTAAAAGCCCTTTTCCTATGCTACTTACAGTTTTTCCATCTATATCGACTTTTGCGTTTTTTACTCTTTGAATTACTAACCTCATAAATTTCCCCCATTCATATGTTTATATTTTACATCATGATTGTGTCATTATCAAGATTTTACCCACAATTTGTGGTAATCAATGGTTGTATATTTTTCATATTTCACAACAGTAACATATTTTTACAAAATTTTGCATTTTCCTATTTTCTTTTTATTTGATTTATAGTATAATATATATTGTTAGAGTTTTTTGCTATACATTATATAAAATACACTTTCATATAATGTAATAAAATTCTAAAGAAGGTTTATAGGTTTTCCCAAAACTTAAATTTATATTAAGGAATGAATAAATTATGTGGATATTTTGGCTAATCGCTGCAGGAATATTTTTTATAATTGAAATGGCAACAATTGGCTTTTTAGTTTTTTGGCTTGGCATAGGTGCTTTACTTGCAATGGTAACAAGCTTTTTAACCGATAGCATACTTATACAAGTAATAGTATTTGTTATAACATCAATTCTTCTTTTAATCTTCACAAGACCTCTTGTTAATAAATTTGTTAAAGTTCCAAAAGAAGTTAAAACAAATGCTTATTCTATAATAGGTAAAAAAGGAATTGTTATTTCTGCAATAAATAATATTGAAGGTAGTGGGCAAATAAAAATAGATGGAGAAGTTTGGTCTGCCAAATCCGCAAATGATGATGACATTGCGAAAGATACAGAAGTTGAAATTATTGAAATAGATGGTGTAAAAGCTGTTGTTAAAAAAATTCCAGAGAATTCTACTTCTACTTCTTCATTATAGATTTAAAAATTTCTATACTATATGTTTTATATTATTATGATTTTAATTTTTTTTACATTGTATACATGCAAAATTGCTATTAGTATCAATTTTGCAAATAAATTATAGGAGGATATTTTTATGTGGTTTTTAATCGTTTTATTAGTTATTATACTAATTATTGCATTTAAAACAATCAGAATAGTTAAACAATCAGAAGTTTATATTATTGAAAGACTTGGTAAATTTTATAAAATAGCTGATGCTGGTCTTACAATAATTGTTCCATTTTTTGACCATGTACGTAGCATAGTAAGCTTAAAACAACAAACAATGGACATTCCGCCACAAGGTGTTATTACAAAGGATAACGTTACCATTACAATAGACACAGTTGTGTTCTACAAAGTAACAGATCCAGCAAAAGCAGTATACGAAATTCAAAGTTTGAAGAAAGGTATAGAATATCTAGCAATTACAACAATTCGTGATATAGTTGGTAAAATGGACTTAGACTCAACATTTAGTTCACGTGATGCAATTAATGATAAATTAAGAGTATTGCTTGACGAAGCGACTGACCAATGGGGTTGTAAAATAGACAGAGTTGAAATTAAGGACATCACGCCACCAGCAGACATACGCGACGCAATGGAAAAGCAAATGAATGCAGAAAGAAATAAAAGAGCTCTAATCCTTCAAGCAGAAGGTGAAAGGCAATCTGCAATTACACTTGCTGAAGGTAAAAAAGAAGCTGCTATTCTAGAAGCTGAAGCTGATAGAGAAGCAAGAATTAGAAGAGCTACTGGTGAGGCTGAAGCAATTAAGAAAGTCGCTGAAGCAAAAGCAGAAGAAGTACATATGGTATATGATGCAATTATGAAAGCAAATCCAGATGAAAAGTTAGTACAACTAAAATCATTAGAAGCTTTAAAAGAAGTAGCAAATGGAGAAGCAAACAAGGTATTCATACCTTTTGAGGCAACATCTGCCCTATCAAGTTTAGGCGCAGCAGCAGAAATGTTCAAGAATGATAAAAAAAGAGCAAAAAAGAATCAAATAGTTGATTCAGACACCAATAGCAAAGTAGAAGCTAATGGAAATAGCGTGACTATCGAAGAAAATTAAAAAAAGATTGGCAAAAAGGTGAAAACCTTTTTTGTCAATCTTTTTTTATGTTTTTGGGCAATTCTTTTCATTAAATCTCTCCCAAATATTTTGTTCCTACCATTTTATCTGGTAAATATTGTTGTTCCACCCAGTGCCCTGGATAATCGTGTGGATATTTGTATCCTTCATGGTACCCGAACTGGCTCATTCCTTCCGCTGGTGCGTTTCTTATGTGCATTGGTATTTCACCTGTGTCTTTGCTTTTTACGTCTTCTAGTGCTTTATTTATTGCCATATATGATGCATTTGATTTTTTAGCAAGAGCTACATATATTGCCGCTTCTGATAGTATTATTCTTGCCTCTGGCATTCCTACCATATTTACTGCTTGCATTGCCGACGTTGCTATAACTAAAGCATTTGGGTCAGCTAGTCCTACATCTTCTGATGCACAGATTACTATTCTTCTTGCTATAAATACTGGATCTTCTCCTCCATCTATTGCTCTTGCTAAATAGAATACTGTTGCATCTGGGTCGCTCCCTCTCATTGATTTTATAAATGCACTTATATTGTCGTAATGGCTATCACCATTTTTATCAAATACTGCTTTTCTCCTTTGTACGCATTCAGCTGCTATCTCATTGGTTATGTGTATATAGCCATCGTTTTCCACATTTGTTGTAAGTACTGCTACTTCTAATCCATTTAAAGCTGTTCTTACATCACCATTTGATACATCTGCTATTTTTCTTAATGTTTCATCTTCTATTTTTATATTATAGCTTCCTAACCCCTCTTCTGATACTAGTGCCCTTTTCAAAACTTTATAAATGTCATCTGACGTTAATGGATTTAGCTTACAAACCATTGACCTAGAAATTAAAGCTTTATTTACTTCAAAATATGGATTTTCTGTAGTAGCACCTATTAGTATTACTGTTCCATTTTCTACATATGGTAATAATGCATCTTGTTGCAACTTATTAAATCTATGTATCTCATCTATGAACAATATACATTTTCCACTAGGGTTAAGTAGCAAATTACTTGCTTCTTCTATTGCTTGTTTAATATCTCCTATGCCCGCTGTAACTGCATTTATCCTTTTAAATTTATATTTTGTAGTATTGCTTATGACTCTTGCAAGTGATGTTTTCCCACACCCAGGAGGTCCCCACAGTATAATGCTTGAAAGCCTATCTGCTTTAATTGTTCTATATAATATTTTATCTTTTCCAAGAATATGTTCTTGCCCCACATATTCTTCTAATGTATTTGGTCTCATTCTGAAAGCTAGTGGCTTACTTAAGTCCATTATTAATTTCATTCCTTTCTAATTTTTGAACTTGATTTAATAATATTTAGCTAAATAACTAGTTTGAAATCCATAAGACGTATGCTTTTTGTTCTCAGTTGCCAAAATTTCAATTATTTTTACCATTTATCTTCCTAAATATTTCAAACCTTGTTTTATTATATCTTCCACAGATAATGAATTTGTATCTATTTTTGATAAAGCTATATCAATATCTTTCCTTGCATATCCTAACACTTGAAGTGCCTCAACTGCATCTCTTGCATTATTATTCTCTGGTATGTATTGTGTAATCACATCAGCTGACTGAATTGCTTCTTCAGTTTTCATTTTGTCTTTTAATTCTAAAATCATTCTTTGTGCGGATTTTGCCCCTATTCCAGGTAAACTTTTTAATGCTCCTACATCTCCAGAAATAATTGCTAGTGCAAATTTTGATGGAGTTATATTAGACAATATTGTTAGCGCAGATTTTGCTCCTACACCACTTACGCTTATTAACTGTTCAAACATTTTAAGTTCCTCATTTGAGCAAAATCCATAAAGACTTATATCGTCTTCCCTTACTCTCATGTATGTATGAACTTTAACGACTTCTCCTAATTCTCCAATTTTATCCATTGAATTTCTAGACATAAAAACCTTATAACCTACTCCTCCAACTTCTACAACTATACTATCTATATTTTTAGCTTCTAAACTTCCTTTTAAATACGATATCATATTTTTTCTCCTTTTTCATTAATTTTAGACTTACATATTTTATCACAATTTTTCAAAAAATCAAGATGTTTGCAAAAGTTTGTTTGTGTGCTAGTTACAGGATAATGGACTGTAGACTACTTATCTTGTAACGCATACAGTTTCTGATTAAAGTATTATTATATAACTTGGTTAATAAGTTACTATACTAAATACCACTTTTCTTTTTATATATATAATGGTATAATGTAATAAATTTTAAGAAAGAGTAATTCTTTATTAATTTACATTAAATTTTTCTTATACAATCATTTATTTGATGTAAATTAAAGTTATAAAATTGATTGTAAATATATTATACGAGGAAAACACTTATGGAATATTCAAATTGGCTTAATCGAACTGAAATGTTAATAGGTAAAAATAATACAGATAAATTGAAAAAATCTAATATAGTTGTTTTTGGACTTGGTGGTGTTGGCTCATATGTTGTAGAAGGGCTTTGCAGAGCAGGTGTTGGCAATATAGCAATTATAGATAAGGATGTTGTAGATATTACTAATATAAATAGACAGTTAATTGCAGATACTACTACTATAGGTATGGCCAAAGTTGACGTTGAAGAAGAGAAAATGCTAAAAATAAATCCTGATATTAATATTTGTAAAATTAAAGATTTTGTAAATAAAGATAATATACATGCGATAATGGATATTATTAAGAGTAATTTTTTTAATTCTTCCAAATCAAAAGATACTTTTGATTATATTGTAGATGCTATTGATACGGTTTCTTCTAAACTTGAAATAATTAAATGGTGCAATGAAAATCATATGCCAATACTTTCTTGTATGGGAACTGGTAATAAACTTGATGCTAATAGATTTGAAATCACAGATATTACAAATACTTCAGTATGCCCGCTTGCAAAAGTTATACGAAAAGAACTAAAAAAATTAAATATTCCTCATTTAAAAGTGCTTTATTCTAAAGAAGAACCTATTAAGAACTCTTCTAGCTCCCCTGCTAGCATTAGTTTTGTTCCTTCTGTCGCTGGACTTTTAATTGCGGGAGATGTTATAAAAAGCATTATAGAAAAATGATAATACTTTATTTTAAGTAACTAAGTATCAATGTATTTCGTTACATGGATAATGAGCTTATTAGTTTTGCTGTACTCAAAGTCAAGAAGTAGTTCTATTTAAAAATAAGTAGTCTACAAACTATTCTCTA
>CALXWQ010000028.1 GCA_944392435.1 uncultured Clostridia bacterium | reverse complement strand
AAATTAAGTTCAGGCGAAAGTGTAATTTTGCTAATACCTAAGCTTTTAAAAATATTAATTGTATTTGAATTAAATGAGTTTAATGAGAAATTACCTAAAAATTCATATTTTTTCTTATATTTTTCAAGCAAAATTAAGTCTCCTAAACTTGAAATAACAAAACCAGAAATATGATATTTCTCAATAAAATCTTCTAATCCGTGTTTTAAAATATTTTTATAGTTCGATTTTACAATTGCAGGCATATATATGTAAGTTTTAAAGTTCGAAGTAATTGTTTCAAGTGCACTTGTATATTCTTTTCTCATAAAATATCTTAAAGGAATATATACACTAGTAATATATTTTTTAGATAATTTAGTATAATCAAATTCAGGATGAATTATATTTAAGTAAATTGCTATTTTACTATTATCTAACTTGCTTTTAGATGCATTAGGACTTAATATATTCTCTATATTATTTTTATAATCTGTGTAGTTTGCATTAAAATTTGTTTTTAAAAAACTTTTTTGATATTTTGCATAAATACTAGCTAAATTATTTTCATTAAAACTAGCGACTCTTTTATTTTTAGTAACTATCATGTTTTCAAGTTTTAATAATGCCATTCTTCTAATTTCATTAAAACTTTTAATACTTGGGATAAAAACATTTTTCCCTAAGCTAACATTTATTTCTTTAAAATCAAAAGGTGTATCAGTTGTCTTTTTTAGTTGAGATATAATTCTCTCTTTTGTAATAGGTGAACTTTTGGCTTCCTCTGGAATAAGTGTTGATTGTATTTTTACACTAATATTTCTATATAATTTGTCATTTAAACCAAATAAAATAGCTTCCATAACTATTGGTTCACCTTTATGAATAGTAATATTGCACTTCAAAGGTAATTTTATATTTTCACCCATATATGATTTGTGTGCATTATCCATCTGAGTTTTGCTAGACAACTTATAAATTTTGTCTCCAATATGAATATTTCCCTTCATCCTGCCTACAACTACTTTATTACCAACACTCGCATTAGTTACATTAGAATTATTAAGCATAAGTTCAGAAATTGTATATTTTGTATTTTCTTTCTCAAAGTTAATGCTGTCACCAATTGCTAGCTTTTCATTTAACAATATTTTTACATGTCCTTTTATCTTATTGTATCCAGCAACATTACCAATATATAAGCCCATATTATTAGGCTTTTCTTTAAATATTAAAGAAGCATTAGGCTTAGTAGATAAATGACCAGAAGAAAAACCACCACGGTTAAAAATTTGTTTTAGCTCAGTAACATCTTTACTATCAACTTTATAAGCCTCACCAGATTCATACATATCAATATATTTCCTATAGATCCTTGTGACAGTTGCAACATATTCAGGCGATTTTAGCCTACCTTCTATTTTAAAGCACTTGACCCCTGCATCAATAAGAGAAGGAATAAAGTCTAAAGCACATAAATCTCGAGGACTAATAAGATAGCCTTTGTCGATGACTTTTTCATAAGTTTTAGAATTTAGTGGTGTATTATCCGATATGTTGCCAAAAACTTTAGTCTGATTATTTTTAAGATTACTGCTAGGCACTTTTTTTTCAATTAATTCATATGGCAATCTGCATGGCTGAGCACATCTGCCTCTATTGCCAGAACGACCACCGACCATACTAGAAAAGAAGCATTGCCCAGAATATGAAATGCATAATGCACCATGTATAAATGTTTCAATCTCAATATTAGAATTTGAGCATATGTATTCTATTTCTTGAATAGACAATTCTCTAGATAGAACTGCTCTCGAATAGCCAAGCTTTTCCAATTCTTGTACACCTTCTAAATTATGTATAGTCATCTGAGTGCTAGCATGTATAGGAAGATCTGGAAATAACTTCATAAGGAATTGCGCAAGTCCAACATCTTGAACAATTAAGGCATTTATACCAAGTTCGTAAGCTTTTTTAGCAAGTAATACAGCGTCTTCGAACTCACTATCTTTAATTAAAGTGTTTAGTGTAAGATGAGTTTTTACGTTTCTCAAAGCACAGTAATTTATTGCCTGTTCAAGCTCATCATAGTCAAAGTTAGAAGCAGAAGCTCGAGCATTAAATAAATTCCCGCCAAAATACACACTGTTTGCACCATTTTGAACGGCCGCCTTTAGACATTCAAAATCTCCGACAGGCGATAAAAGTTCTATTTTCTTTTTCATAAATGTATCATCCTTTCTTAAAATTTTATCACCTAAAAATTTGTTAAAAATCTCATTTATTTGCATATTAATTATATTATATTTTGCCTAAAAATGCAATGTATAATTTTTGCCGAATAGTAACAAGAATGCAATCTACTGCATAATCTATAGAAAAGAATAGAGGAAAAAACAAAAATTACCTCGGAAAGGATGTTATAATTATGCAAGAAGAAGACAGAGGATGCTGTTGCAATAATGGCGGCTTTTTAAGCAACATATTTGGAGGTTGCGGATGTGGTGATAACAGTATATTATTTTTTATACTTATATTCCTAATACTTTTCTGCAACTGTGGATGCAATAGATAGTTAATATACCGCAACAAGCTCAGTAAATAATTTACTGAGCTATTATTGTCAATTACTATTTATAAATATAAATCAAGGAAATATTTTTGCTTTATAAGTGAAATAGGTAATTCATAAAAGTAAAAACTTATGAAACAGTGTTACAATTTACATCTTGACCGACATATTCGAGCTACTTTTTAGAAAATGTTGTTTCTTGCCATGTAAATATAAATAGGCAAGCTGAAAATTGTAACGAAACAGTAACAAACAGTAACTAAATATACAGCAAATCTCTTGACAAATTTCCTCCATATTGATAATATAATATTCGATGAAATGGAGGAATAATGTTATACCCAAAAGAATATTTAAATAGTGTAAAAGAAATAGATATAGAATTGCTAAATAAAAATAATATAAAAGGTTTAATATTAGATGTTGACAATACTTTAATCAACTTAAACAGAGTAATGCCAACAGGGGTTGCTGATTGGGCAAAAAAAATGAAAAAACAAGGCATAAAAATATGCATTTTATCAAATAGTAATAAAATGGAAAAAGTAGGAGCTGTAGCTAAAATTTTAGAAGTTCCATACATATTTTTTGGGAAAAAGCCACTAAAGTCAGGTTTCTTACGTGCAAGAGATATATTAAAGTTAAAAAATGAAAATATAGCAGTAGTAGGAGATCAGATTTTTACAGATATAATTGGAGCTAATAGATGCAAAATGTTTTCAATTTTAGTAAAGCCAATCGAAGAAAAAGATTATTTAATAACAAAAATAAAAAGACCTTTAGAAAAATTTATTATAAAAATGTATGAAAAGAAAAAAAGAAAAGAAAGTTTAAAATAAATATAGTAATAAAAAGCTTAAAAAAAACATAGTATGACGATATCAAAGGGGGAAAGATTTGTTTGAAATTTTAAGTAATACTTTAGCGACCCTTTGCTTTAGGTTTAGGAGGAATAATTGAAATGTACATTAATGATATACATATACTAACATATTTGATAACAGGCATAATTGGATTAATTGTAGGACAATTCATAGATTGGTGCAATTTACGTTTGCCAGATTACAAAAAAGTCTTTTCAAAAGAATTTTTTAGTGAATATTTAAAAAATTGTAGACCAAAATATTTATTAATGCTAATTGTAGCATTGCTATACATTGCATTGTTATATTTAAATGGTTTAACACTATATACTGTAAAATTCATGCTACTTATCCCAATGATTATAATAGCGTTTATAATAGATTTTAAATCACAAATAATACCAAATAGATTAACTTTGACAATATTTGAGACAGGACTTGTTTTTACATTTGTAGAAACTTTATTAGAACCAAATGCAGGTATAAATATTTTTGTTGATAATATATTAGGAATGCTAGTAGGCGGAGGAATTTTCCTACTTATTACATTAATTGGTGGCGCTATTGCTGGAAAGGAAGCAATGGGATTTGGTGATGTAAAATTAATGGGAGCATTAGGACTCTTCTTTGGATGGCTTAATATGATTTTAATCTCAGTAATGGCATTTTTATTTGCAGCTGTTGTAAGTATTGTTATATTAATTGCTAAAAGAAAGAAATTTAATGAATACATACCATTTGGACCATTTATAGTAGCAGCAAGCATGATACCAATATTTATATCCACGCCAGAATTATTATTAGTATTATTAAAAGTATTTTCATTAGGTACTTATTAGACTAAGTATTTGAAAATTACAGTTTATTCTATTTGTATAAGATGTAAAATGTAATACTAAGTGTAATATAATTACAATATTGTGAGAATCAAAAGCAAAGTCGATTTCCCTTATACAATAAAAAATCAAAAGCAAAATAAAATATAGTAAGAGATGTAAAAAATGAGAATAGAAGGAGATGCTTTATGAATCCTAAAATAAAATGGCTAAGAGATAAAATAAATATGGAAAATATGCAGGGAATGATAATATCAAATCCAGTTAATATAAGATATTTGACAGGAATTACAGCAGAAGGAATATTGTTAATTACAAGGAAAGAAAACTTTTTTATAACAGATGGGAGATACTTAGAGGAAGTAAAGTCTACTCTTACAATAAATGATGGAATAATAGTTAATGATATTTCTACAATCACAAGAGATGATTATGAAAATTTCTTCATGTTTTGTGAGAATGTAGGATTTGAAGAAAACTATATAACATATGCAACATATAAAAAGTACATTGAAAGATATAAAATAAATAATTTTGAAGAAACTGAAAATCTAATTGAAAAACAGCGTATGATAAAAGATGATGGGGAAATCTGTTTAATAGAAAAGGCGTGTTATATAACAGATTTGTGCTTTAAATATATTTGTGATTACATTAAAATAGGAATGACTGAAAAAGAAATTGCATATGAAATAGAGAAGTTCTTTAGAGATAATGGAGCTGACGGTTTAGCATTTGATACAATTGTTGCATCAGGAAAAAATTCATCAAAGCCACATGCAGTGCCTACTGACAAGAAAATAGAAGCTGGTGATGCAATTACAATAGATATGGGATGCAAATATAAAGGATATTGTTCAGATATGACTAGAACTATATTTGCTGGATATGTTCCAGTTCAAATTCAAAAAGTCTATGATTTGGTATTAAAGAATGAATTACAAACATTGCAGGAATATAAAGATGGTGCTAGCATTAGAATAGTAAGCAAAATGGTTGAAAACGATTTTAGAATAAATGGATATGATTTAATCCATAGTTTAGGACATGGAGTCGGACTGGATATTCATGAAATGCCATTTATTAATGGAAAAAACGATAATAATTTGAAAGCAAATATGGTAGTTACAAACGAACCAGGAATATATATACCTGGAGGTTTTGGAGTTAGAATAGAAGATACATGCTTAATTACAAAATCTGGATGTATAAATTTAACGAAATCTGATAAAAATTATATTATAGTGGGAAAATGAGAGTAAAAATTTTCTTATAACAGCTAGTAATAGCTAAAAAGGCAAATTTTTTACAAAAAGAAATATTATAAATTGCTTGATTTGAAGAACAAAATGTGGTAGAATAATTAATGTTAAAATTTATGTTAATTTTGAAAGGAGTAATAAACATGGCAGAAGTATATATGGCAGGAGATTTTAGAAACGGAACAACATTTGAAATGGATGGGAATGTATTTAAGGTAGTTGAATTTCAACACGTAAAACCAGGAAAGGGAGCTGCTTTTGTTAGAACAAAATTAAAAAATGTTATAACAGGTGCAGTTTTAGAAAAAACTTTTAACCCTTCAGAAAAATTCCCTGGAGCAGAAATAGAAAAAAGAGATATGCAATATTTATATAAGGATGGAGACTTATATTATTTTATGGACAATGAAACATATGAGCAAATGCCACTTAATGCAGAACAAATTGGTGATGGATTAAAATTTTTAAAAGAGAATATGAATGTAAAAATATTATCTTTTAAAGGAAACGTTTTTTCAGTTGAACCACCAATGTTTGTTGAGTTGGAAGTTACATATACAGAACCAGGATTTGCTGGAAATACTACAACTACATCAGGAAAACCAGCAACACTAGAAAATGGCTATAAATTAACAGTCCCATTATTTGTAAATATAGGAGATGTAGTTAGAATAGACACAAGAACTGGTGAATATATGGAAAGAATATAAAATGATAAATTAGGTTTTGTCCTCAATTTATCACTGGAGGTTGAAAATGTCTGATATTAAAGGAAAATATAAAAAGATATTAGATGATTTGGAAAATAATATTAAAGATCCAGATGATTTAATCTATACTAAGGAGAAATTCATGGAACTAACCCTTATTTTCATGGACATAGTAGATAGATTAACAGCACTTACAGATGCCAGAATTAAAGAAATAGAAGAAAGACAAGAAGAAATAAATAATAGAATAAATAATGTTCAGTCAATGGTAGATGAAATTGAAGGCGACATATATGATGAAGATGATGGCTACGAATTTGAAATTGTTTGTCCATATTGCAATTATGAATTTACTACTGATATGGCAGATGAAGAAAAAGATGAAATAAAATGTCCAAATTGTAACAATATAATTGAGCTAGACTGGAACCAAGAAGATGATTGCTATGCATGTGAAGGTAATTGCTCACATTGTTATGAAGATAAGGTTGCAGAAGATAGTGAAGAATATAAAACTTCTGGAAAAGGCGAGAAACAGGAAGAACAAGATGAGAATAAGGAAGATGAGGACATGTAAATATATAACTCCCAAAAAGAAAATTAATTTCTTTTTGAGAGTTTTTTCAAATTATGAGAAAATCACATATAGACAATTAAATTTCCTAAAATGCAAAACTGGTTGAAAATGCCTCTGAGAAACTTTCTATTTCACATTTGAAAACTTCTAATAAGCACGAACCAAGGACAACTTTACCTTTATTGACCGTCACTCGAATAAGCTAAGTGGATCAATATAGTCACCATCAACACGTACGCCAAAATGCAAATGAGGACCTGTGGTAGCACCATTTGTAGGTCTACCGTATTCATCCGAATATTGATTCCCCTTAACTCCATAAACATATTTTGGACCTACATAGCCTATTACTTGACCTTGAGAGACATAGTCACCGCACTTTTACAATATAGTTAGGAGAAACATGGCAATAGGTAAATTTCATATTACCAGAAGTTAAAGTTATAGTATAACCACCCCCACCTAAAAAACTTGCAAAAGTTATTCGACCAGATGTTACAGCTATAATTTTACTTCCTTCGGGAGCTCCTATATCTAGGCCAGAATGATATGATGAAGCACCTGCTGTAGGTGAGTTCCTGTACCCAAAATAAGAATTTATAGTAGTGTATCCTGGAGAGGGCCAGACATAACCAGATGAGCTAATATCTAGTATAATATTGCTATTAATTGCAGATGTATAGTTTGAAAATTCATCTGGAAAAATAGGAATGAAAAATAATGAAATAAATAATATTAAAAAAATAATAAGAAGAAAAAAATTCTTAAAAGGCGTAAAAAAACTATTAGACATATAACCTCACTTTCTGGTAATTAATTAGTTTAGTACTATAATTATAAGAAATTTTTATAACTTAATTAAAATAAAGCACATAAAACAAATTAACTACAATAAATCTAATAGCCCCCGAAAATATAAAATTATAAATAAAAAGATTACTCTATTTTACTAACCACGTGCTCTATAAAATACTAAAAAGAATCATCTTTTCTAGTATTTTTAAAAGCAAAAAACTTACTAATAAAGAAATTTAAAATAATTACAATTACTGTAATTAAGCATTTACTTACTATAAATGGTATTGGCAAGAACTCAAACATTAGAGAGCCACCAATTGATTCGATAAACATAGTAACTAATCTACCTAAAATAAATCTACAAAATTCAATAAGTCTTTCACCAAAACCTCTTGCACCTGAGTGAAAAACTAAATCTCTGTTAGTAACATATGCAAAAAGCACAGCAAGTACAATAGCAATATTATTTGCTAAATTTTCATCAATGTGTAAAAATATAGTCATTACATAAAATGAACCAATATTTATAAGAGTTGTTAAAACTCCAAAAACAGCATATAAAATAACTTCTTTTGTTAATACTTTTTTTACAAATTTATTTGACATTAACTTTTTAAAGAAATTGTTATCTATGACTTCTTCACTATTTGTATTTTTCATAATAAAATCCCCGAATAAACATATTTGCAATGTGTTTCTATTGTTTGTTATAGAATAAAACTTTGCAGAATTTATCATATAATATCATAATGGGACGAATATTGCAATACAAATTTAAAATTAAATAAAAGTCTTGTAACCGAAGCTACAAGACCCATTATTGGCAGGGGTACTAAGATTCGAACTCAGACTTGTGGTTTTGGAGACCATCGTGCTAACCATTGACACTATACCCCTATTTGATTTACTCATATATATTAGCATAAAAAAAAAATTTATGCAATAGAAATTGGAAAAATAATTGAAAACTAATTGAGTTTTTGCATAGAATATAGTATAATAAATATTGTACTTGGGGATGTATTTGGTTTCGACGGTACTTCTGAAGTATAAATAGCGAGTAGTGGATGGTCGCTTTGGCCACTATAAAAAAGCGAAAATAAAAATAAACGCTGATAACGATAGAGAATTAGCATACGCTGCTGCCTAAGATTAGGTAGCCCGTCTTACTAGAGTTCCCTACGGCTTTGGATAAGGCGATTAATCAGTAGGATAACAAATTAAGCTTTTGTCATAGGGCTTAAGGGTATTGTAATGACTACCTAAATAATAAATTTGTTTGTTAATTTTTATTTAGGGAAATTTTTTAACAAACTGCACTCGGAGAAGTTTATATGGATGGATTATTGGACAGGAGTTCGACTCTCCTCATCTCCACCAATGACGTTTCTGTTCGAACAAAATAAATTTGCATTATATTATATTTAATAATATAATGTTTTAAATGTTATTCTTGAGATTTTTTAAGGATTTCAAGTAACTCTTTTGAAATTTATATAAAGAGATTTGCGGTTATTGTAAATTTGTGATAAAATAGTCACGAAGGCTATGGCTTTATATTATTTTACGAGGTGGTATTTTGATTTTAACCAATATCAGCACAGAAAGGAGTTGCTCTGCGAGTATGAAGCTCAATAGTGAGAAGGAACATCTTGTTTTAGACAATCAGGGCTTAGTTCATTATATAGTGCAGAAATTTGGGGGAATTTCAAATCCTTCAGAGTACGATGATCTTGTTTCTATAGGTACAATTGGATTGATAAAAGCTGCTATTACTTTTGATTCATCAAAAAAGTTTACTTTTGCAACATATGCTTCAAAATGTATAAAGAATGAAATTTTTCAGTACTATCGGAAAGCTAAAAAATATGCAAAGGATATTTCTATTTATGAGACTATCGGAAACGATGAAGAAGGAAAGGAGTTTACCTTAGAAGATTCAATTGAACATCCTGGGTCTGACTTTGTTGAAAAAATAGCAAACAAAGATGCTTTGATTCAGCTAGTGAGTATTGTTCTTAACTATTTGGAAGGGAAAAAAAGACTTGCAATTCTTTATCGAATGGGAGAGGTATCAATGACAGATATTGCTGAGAAATTGAATACTGATCGAAGAGATATATCAAAAACTTTAAAAAAAGCTACCAATCAAATTCGAAAAGTTGCTAATGATCAAGTACATTATAAGGAGGTATTTTCCATGTCTATAGTAGGAGAAAAATACAGAATTTCTTTTTCATCAAAAGATATTAGCAATTTTAACAAGATTTTTGCAACTCTTTTGAAAAATCTAACATCCGCTGAAAAGTTACCTGATTTTATGGTTAACTGCAACGGAGAACGGATTGTAGTTCAAATACCTGCACATCCAGAGTCATTTTCTTTCATTGCACAAATTATTCAAGAAATTGATGATTATAGTATGATTTTTGTTTCTGATAAGAGCACATTACCTACAGACAATACTGTCCCACAGGAAGTTGAGTCAGATGATAAAGGTGAAAGAAATGGCACTATGGAACAGAAAAATCATGAGTCGGATACTGTAGAACCTCATGTCGTTGAAAAAAGCAACGAAAGACATACAAGTCAGAGTAGGCGAGTAAGGGAATTTATTCTCACGTTGGACAGATTTAGTGTTAAGCAAGTAAGATCTAATTTCCCTGATGTTCCTACCGCAATAGTTAATAATGTTATTAGATTACTTAAAATAGAAGGTTTGATAACATGCATATCTAGAGGCAAATATGTCGTTAATAAAACTTAAAATACCACAGATAAAGACATTGCTATTAGATTTAATAGCAATGTCTCTATTTTTAACCCTTGAAAAAAATTTCAAAAAATACTTAAAAAAATTATCAAAAATTGTTTACTTTTGAAATAATTTTGTATACAATATATCTAGTTATGTAAAAAATAATCAAAAGAAAAATTTGAAAGGGGCATTAATCATGAAAATATTAATGTTAACATGGGAATATCCACCAAGAATAGTAGGCGGAATTGCTAGAGTAGTGCATGATTTATCAAAAAGATTAATTAAAGATGGACATGAAGTAACAGTTGTTACATATAAAGATGGAGATGTACCATACTATGAAAATGATAAAGGGGTAAATGTATATAGAGTAGACAATTATATAATACACCCAAACAATTTTATAGATTGGATTATGCAACTTAATTTCAATATGATAGCAAAAGCATCAGAAATAATTAATACACAGGGAAAATTCGATGTAATACATGCACATGATTGGCTAGTCGCAAATGCAGCAAAAGTTTTAAAAAATTCATTTGATATACCAATAGTTTCAACAATACATGCAACAGAATCAGGCAGAAATTCTGGAATACATGATGAAACACAAAGATATATAAATGATACAGAATGGCTTTTAACATATGAGTCAACAGAAGTTATAGTAAATAGTAACTTCATGAAAAGCCATGTGCAAGGACTATTTGGACTTCCATTCGATAAAATAAATGTTGTGCCAAATGGAATAAATTTAAACAATTTTACAGGTGTAGATAGAGATTATGAATTTAGAAGGCAGTATGCAATGGACAATGAGAAAATAATTCTTTATGTAGGAAGACTTGTATACGAAAAAGGTGTACAGCACTTAATATCTGCAATGCCAAAAATACTTGAAAATTATCATGATGCAAAATTAATAATCGCAGGAAAAGGTGGAATGCTTGATGAACTAAGAGCACAAGCGAATAACATGGGACTTTCAAACAAAGTATATTTTACGGGATACTTAAACTCAAAACAAGTACAAAAAATGTATAAATGTGCAGATGTGGCAGTATTTCCAAGTACATATGAGCCATTTGGAATAGTAGCGCTAGAAGCAATGCTTGCAGGCGTACCTACAGTAGTATCAGATATAGGTGGATTAAATGAAATAGTAGAGCATAGAGTAGATGGAATGAAAAGTTATGCAGGAAATCCAAATTCTATTGCAGACTCAGTTTTAAGTTTATTATTTGATGCAGGGCTAGCAGCGAATGTTTCTAAAAAAGCAAAAATAAAAGTTAAGGAAGAATTTAATTGGAACAAAATTGCACAAGATACGCATTATATATATGAAAGAGCAATTTGTAAAACAATGGCGGAAAGACAAGCAGAGCAAATAGCACAAGAAAAAGCAAAGAAAACAGCGAAAGCAAAAAATACAGAAAAGGAAATTACAAATTTGCTAAGTTTCAAAAAGAAACATGCTTATGCATAGTGGAAAATAGTGGATACTCTCAAATTTTTAATTTGAAGTCAATTTGAGAGTAGTCCAAGAGAAAATTCATTTAACAGAATACATCTTAAGTAAAATAATATGATTTTGAAAGGTAAGGGAAAAACATGAATGTTTATGACACAGCTAACAGATTAGCTTATGAAATTCAACAATCAGATGAGTATAAACAATATAAAAAATTAAAAGACAGTATAATGGCAGATTCAAACTCAAAACAAAAGATAGAAGAATTTGAAAAGCTAAGATATGATGTACAACTAATGCAATACACAGGAGAGGGCAAAGACGAAGAAAAAACAAAAAAATTAGAAGAAATGTATGCAATGCTTGTACA
>CALXWQ010000027.1 GCA_944392435.1 uncultured Clostridia bacterium | reverse complement strand
TAATAAAAAATCTCTCGAAATTCGTTATTTTCAACGGATAGGGGGATTTTATTGTTTTAAAAGTGTTTAAGTTGAGATTTTGAATAAAAGTCAATAAAAATATGGAAAAAAATTAAAAAATAATATATAATAGGAAGTGAATGATGAATAAAAACTAAAAAATGAAAAATAATATATAGCATGATAGGGAAATTAGTTAAATATAGTAATAAAGGGGAGCAAAGAATGGAACAAAATAAAAAAGTAACAATTCATCACCTGTTTTGGTATTTTTTAATTTTTAGTGTAATAGGTCTAATAATAGAAACACTCTATTGTTATTTTACGATGGGAATATTAGAAAGTAGAAAAGGGCTTTTGTGGGGACCATTTTGTCCAGTATACGGAGTATGTGGAGCAGTACTAATATTTGTTTTGGACAAAACAAAAAACAAAAGCATAATAAAATTATTTATCGTAGGATTTATATTTGGCTCTATAGCAGAATACATTTTAAGCTATAGCTTAGAAGCAATATATGGAATTAGATTTTGGAATTACGAATATTTATCCTATAACTTAAACGGAAGAATAAGTCTTGTTTTTTCAATATACTGGGGAATACTTTCAGTTTTGTTAGTTAAGTTTGCAAAACCTCAAATAGATAAAGTAGTAGAAAATATCAATTCATGTACAAGAAATATTGTAGAATTAGGAATATTTATTTTTTTAATAATAGATTGTATAGCAACAGTATGGGGAATACAAACATATCAAAACAGAGTACTATATAATAAAAGCTATAAAACTGATTCAAATAATGTGGTGTTACAATTAAGACAAAAAATAGAAAATGATTACTTTACCAATGAAAGAATGAAAAAAACATTTCCAAACCTAAGAGTAAGACTTGAAAATGGAGAGGAAGTATGGTTAGGAAAGTAAAAATAATAACCTATAAAATTAGCATGTATTATAGGTCCGTAAATATAAATAGTAGACTATAAAATAGAATGTAAAAGGCTTTTCTGGTTCAACACAAAATGCGTGAAAGTTGAAAAATATAAATATAATAGATTGAAATATTTTAATCTGGGAAAATGCAAAAATTAATGTCAATATTAAATTATTAAATTAGATAAATCAAAAATAAAACCTACAATTCCAAAGATTAAAAATAGAACTTCAGAAAATTTTTGCATTTTATCTTCAGATACATATTTGTTTAAAAATTTACCACAAATAATTGCAATTGAATCACTTACAATCATACCCAAAATTGCACCAGAGATTAGCAATATTTTATAATTTGGATATTCTATACCAAAGCCAAGAGAAGCCAAAAATGTTTTATCTCCAAATTCGCCAACTAAAATAGATAGTGCAATTATTAAAGTATAGCCTATATTAAGATTAAAAATTTTAGTCAAAAGAGTTTCTTTCTTATTTTTATTCGAATCTATAATTTCCTTTTTAGGAAGCAAAGACAAAATCCCCATAATTATAAAAGAAGAATATGTAATTACTTCTATAAATGAGCGTAAATTTTCATTTCCTAAAACTCCAATTTTGCTACCAAAAAGAATTGCTATACCATGGCTAAAAAAAGAACCAATAGCAATACCAATTATAATATTTCTAACTCTTACACTTCCAGAAAAAGAAAGAACAAGAAGCTGGGTTTTGTCTCCAAGCTCTGCAATAAATACCATTATAAAGGAAATTAGGAAAGGATAAATGAACTCCATGACAGCCTCCATTTACGATTTTGTTATTAATATATATTCCACCAAATGTAAAGTATGCAAATTGTAACAAACCACAGCTTGCCTGTTACAGGATAATGGTTTAATGATAAAAAATGTCGAAAGCTTTGTGTTTCTAATTAGTATGCTTGTTACTTCAAACTGAAATGTTACTGTTCAATGTAATTTATATAGAATGCTCGCATAATTCATGACAATAATGTAGTTCCACGTGGTAAATATATATTTTGTTCGAATGCATGGAGAACACAATATATATTTACCAGCAAGATGGAACGGACTTTTCAATAATATTTTTTATACTTTACAGTAACACTGAAATCACAAAATTTGTGAATTTTATGTGAAATATATTGCATATTATGTACATTAATGGTAATATAAGGAAATGAAAACATACGGAAATAAGAGATTGGAGGAAAAAGAAGTGATACAGGTAAAAAATGTCACCAAAAAGTATGGAGCTACTATAGCTGTTAATGACATTAGCTTTGATGTTAAAGATGGCGAAATAGTAGGATTTTTAGGACCAAATGGAGCTGGCAAAAGTACTACAATGAATATGATTACAGGCTTTATAGAGCCAACCAATGGTCAAATTATAATAAATGGAAATGATATTTCCAAAAGTCCACGAAAGGCTAAAAAAGAAATCGGATATATGCCTGAAAATGTTCCACTATATTATGAGTTAACAGCCAGAGAATTTATTTCATATATGGCCGAATTAAAACTAGTTAAAAGAAACGAAAGAAAAAAAGAAGTTGAAAAAGTAATTGAAGAGACTGGATTAAAAGAAGTACAAAACAAATTAATACGAAACTTGTCTAGAGGATATAAACAAAGAGTTAGTTTGGCAGGAGCTCTAGTAGGAAATCCAGATGTTATAATTTTAGATGAGCCAACTGTAGGCTTAGATCCAAAACAAATTACAGAGATAAGAAGTTTAATAAAGCAGTTGGGTAAAAGGCACACTGTTATATTAAGTACACATATTTTATCAGAAGTAAGTCAAATTTGTGAAAAAGTTATAATTATAAATAAAGGAAAAATTATAGCTATTGATACTCCAGAAAATCTAGAGAAATCAACTAAGGAGAAAAATGGAATTTCTGTAATAGTAGAAGATCCAAAAGGTAATATGAAAAAATTAAAACAAAAAATCAAAGAAATAGATACTATTGATTTTGTTAAAGACAACGAAGATGGCACAAAACAATATGTTATTACTACATCATCTGACATTGATTTAAGAAAGAAACTTTTTGAGGTTTTACCAAAAGAAGAGATAGTTATATTTGAGCTTAAGAAAACAGAGACAACTCTAGAAGATGCATTTATAAAATTGATAGATACTGTAAAAGTAGACGAAAACAAAAATGAAAAGAAAAAAACAAAAAAGAGTAAAGAGCAAAATTCTAAAGAAGAAGGCAAAAGTGAAAGTAAAAAAAGTAAAAAGGAGGAGAAAAAATAATGTGGGCAGTATATAAAAAGGAATTAAAAACATATTTTTTATCTCCTATAGGATATATAGCAATAGGAATATTTATGCTAATGTATAGTATATTTTTCTACTTAACAACTATTCTATTAGGTTCAGTTGATATGGGAAACTTATATTATGCAACAGCTAGGTATGGTTTATTATTAATAGTACCACTTTTAACCATGAGAATGTTTTCAGAGGAAAGAAAAAATGGTACAGAGCAATTACTACTTACCTCACCAAGAAGTGTAACCTCAATTGTACTTGGAAAATTTTTAGCAGCAGCTTCAGTTATTGTAATAACACTAATACTTTCAATTATATATTCAATAATTATTAGCTTTTTTGGAAATATAAATGTGCCAACAATAATTGCAACTATGTTTGGATTTTTATTAGTAGCAATGGCAGCTATTTCTATAGGTACACTTGCATCTAGTATTACAGAAAATCAGATAATTGCAGCTATTATTACCATAGTTGCTCTAGTAGCTCCATGGTTTTTGGTTGACATTAGTAAGATATTTTCAAGTATTGATTTAATTGATAAATTTATGAAATTCCCATATGGGTTAATTTCTATATCGGATGTAATTAGTTTAATTTCTATTACAGTAATGTGTTTATTAATTACAATAGTCCTTATAAAAAGAAGAAAGGCAGTAAAATAGGGGGTGAACAGTAGTGAGTAAAAAAGAAAAATCGAACAATAACATAAAAGAAACTTCAAAAAGAATTGATAAAGAAAATAAGAAAAAAAGTAAAGACACAGAAAATAATACTTCAAAAGATTTAATAGTAAAAAAGGGAAAAAAGGTAAATTTAGGTAGAGGAAAATGGCTTAGACAAACTTCTTTAACAGTATTATTAATTTTGATTATAATTGCTGTATGTATAGGAATAAATCTTTTGGTAGAACAAAAGAATTTTGCAGATTTCGATGTTACAGAAGATAAAATATATAGTCTATCGGACATGTCAAAATCAATTGCAAGTTCCGTAGATAAGGATGTTGAAATAATACTTATAAATATGTCGGAATCGGTAGAAGATTTTGCCAAAAAATATAATAGTATAAATAATAAAATTAAAGTAGAAGTAGTAACAGATGTAACGTCAAGACCTGACCTAACAGATGAATATGGAATTACAGCAGATAGTTCAGTAGTTATTGTAAAATGTGGAGATAAAGATAAAACTTTAACAAGTTATGATTTATATACAACAGATTATACAACATATCAAACAAAAGACACTACAGAAGAAGCACTAACCAATGCAATAATAAATGTTACAACAGATGAAAAACCTATAATATATAATTTAACTGGACATAATAAATACTCAACAGACTATCTATACTATTTTTCGAATGACCTAACAGAAGAGTCATATGAATATAAAGACTTAGATTTATTAACCACTGGAGAAATTCCTGAAGATTGTTCTGTATTAATGATGACAACCTTAGCGGAAGATATTACAGAAGCTGAAAGAGATGCAATATTAAAATATATAGACAAAGGTGGTAAAATAGCTTTATTTACAGACCCTAATACAACAGGAAAAGAAATGCCTAACTTCCAAAAAATACTAGATGAATACGGAATTAGTATTTCAGAAGGAGTTATGTTAGAGCAAGATACAGACAAAATGCTATATGGTACAGCATCAGCAATATTAGTTACTGTAAGCCCTTACACTAGTGTAACGTCAGCAACAAACATGAATATAAATGCATGTTTTATGTCTCCAGGAAGAATAGATTTTGCAGATAGCAGTAAACTAGAAGAATTAGGAGTACAAGTTGAAAATTTAGCAACTACAAGTGAAAATTCATTTTATAGAACGGATTACTCTATAACATCTAGTTCTAAAACAAATTCTGATGAAGATTCACCAAATGCAACAGTTGGCGCTTTATTAAAAAAGAAAATAAATGATGAAACTAATTCAGAAATGATAGTATTTTCAAATAATATATTTATAACAAATTTAAGGATTCAACTAAATTCACAATATTATTCATATGCATTAGATTTTTACAATAATGAAGATTTAGCTATTAACTCTATAGCATATTTAACAGATAGAGACAATATGATAACAATTCGAAAGGATACAGAAACATCAGCATATACTGTAACACAAAGTCAAAATATAATTATTCTTTCAATAATATTTGCAATACCAGTAATGATAATAATAGTTGGAATTATAGTATGGCAAGTTAGAAGAAGAAAGAAGTAATAAAAAATAAAGTTTCCTCATAATTATTATGAGGAAACTTTATTAAGTAATAGAAAATCGCATTTCATTTAACTTAATAAATAGCCGAAATCGCCATAGCCTTTGAGTTCCCCTTCCAAAACTCAAATCGGCGTAAACAAAGAAACGACTAATGTCGTTTTATTCTTTATGTAATTAAAATATAAAAAATCTGCTATTGTTTTTGGGGGATGTGAAATGATAAAATCTGTGTTTGTGATAATTGGTACAATAATAGGAGCTGGGTTTGCTTCTGGTCAAGAAATATATAGCTTTTTTTGTGTATATGAAGAAAATGGATTAATAGGTCTAATAATTTCAAACATATTATTAGGTATTATAATGTATGCAGTTTTAAAAAAGTCGAATAATATAAAGCTTAAATCCTACAGTGAATTACTGGAAAATAAAAATATACCAAAAGTAATAATAGGAATAATAAACATAATAGTAAATATATTTTTACTCATATCTTTTTATATAATGGTGGCAGGATTTTCCGCCTATTTCCAGCAAGAATATAATGTACCAAAATTAATAGTGGCTATTGTAATACTATTAATTTGTTATTTTACATTTATGAAAGATATAGAAGGAATAGCCAAAATAAATAGCATAATTATTCCAATATTAATAACAATAGTAATACTTATTGGTATTAAAGCTAATGTTTTAGAAAATGCAAAAAATGTAGAAGTAAGTAACATAAATTTTTCTATAAATTGGTGTATAAAATCTATAGAATATGCAAGCTATAATAGTATTTTATTAATTCCTATATTAATTAGTATAAGTAAATATGTGGAAAACAAAGAAAAACAAGTGAGTATAATAGTTACGAGCATTATGACTATAATTTCTCTAATAATTTTTTTTATAATGTTTAAAAGACCAGATATTTCATTGACTGAACTTCCATTAGTATACATTGCAAGTGGATTTGGGAAAATATTTAAGTACATTTATGGAATAGTAATTATTTTTGCAATATATTCAACAATGATATCAGCGGGATATGGTTTTTTACAGAATTGCAGTACAAGAAAAAATACATATAAAGTTTTAGCCATGTCAATGTGTATTTCAGCAATCTTTACAATATTTTTCAGCTTTGCAGGGCTAGTAAATCTAACATATCCGGTATTTGGAATTTTAGGAATCTTGCAATTTTTGATAATAAGAAAACAAACGATATAATCCAATTAAAAAAATTGGGGACTATTGCTTAGTGCTTTTATAAAAATACATATTACCTAGATAAAAGAAGCCCAAAAGCGTTATCTAGTAACACCTTTAGTTGACTTTTTTAAAAAAAGTGTTGAAATTTTGACAAAAAACTGATATAAATATAATGAAGCAAAGGAGGAAAAATAGTGAAGAACATAAAAGATATAGTCAATATAACTAAAGGAAAAACACAAGATAATGAGCCAAAACATAAAAAAATGAATAAAAAGAAAATTATTATTGCTATATCAATTGCAGTTATTCTTCTAATTGTAGGAATAACAATGCTTGTATACAATTCAAGTAGAGATGCACGTAAATTTTTAGATAGATATTTGTTTAGGAAAAATATTACTCAAGAGAAGCTAGACTCAATAGAACTAAATTACGACTCAAATACAAATGTTTTTGCATATAACAAGTATATATGTATATTAGCTGAAAATAAGCTAATGGAATACAATTCATCTGGAAAATTAGAAAAAGAAATAAATTTAGAGATAAATAATCCAGTTTATAGTGTAAACAATAAATACATAGCAATAAGTGAAAAGAATGGCTCAAAGATAAATCTAATTTCTGGAGCAGATATTTTATGGACAAAAGATGTAGATGGGCAAATATCTAAAATAAATGTTAATAACAATGGTTATGTAAGTGCAATTATAACTGGTACTACACATAAATCAGTTATTGCTATATATGATAAAGATGGGAATGAATTGTTTAAAATATATAGATCTAACACATCAGTAGTTGATAGTACAATTTCAAATGATAATAAATACTTAGCTTTTGCAGAGGTAAATACAACTGGTACTACTATTCAATCTAATGTAAGAACCATATCCATTGAAAAAGCTAAAGAAGCGGCAGAGGAGTATATTACTTATACATATACAGCAGATAGTAATAAGTTAATTTTAGATATAGAATACCGCGATAATGATAAAGTAATATGCATGTATGATGATGAAATCGCGGTTATACAAAATGAAAATAATAGTACATTAGTAAGTTTAAATGAAAAAGACAAAAATGTTAATTTTGCTAATATTAATTTGGAAAATTCTGTTTATCGAGCAATTGAAGAAAATGATGGATTATTTAATACCAATACTGTTTTAGAAATTAGAGCTATAAATAGTGATAAAACATCAGTATACACAGTTGAAGGTGCAGCTAAATATATATATAGTTTTAATAATATAATAGCAGTAAGTTTAGGGCAAGAGATTGAATTTATTAATACAAATGGATGGCTACTAAAGAGTTATAGTTCAACACAAGAAGTACAAGATGTTGTAATAGGCAATGGAATTGCAGGGATTATATATCAAGATAGAGTAGAAATAATAAACTTATAAAACAATAATTTTATAAAATAAGGACAGGGGGTGAGATGAATGTCAATTATAGTAGATTTAGTTATATTAGCAATTATGATATTATGTATAATTATAGGCTATGTAAGAGGCTTAACAGGTTCATTAATAAAAATATTATCTTTTGTATTATCAATTGTAATAGCATTTATATTATTTATTCCAATATCTAACTTAATAATTGATAAAACACAAATAGATGAAAATTTAGAACAGACCATAAGAGAAACGATTATAGGGAATGAGCAAAATAAAGAGGAAAATATGCCTCAAGCTATAACAGATTATATAGGACAAAAAGTAGAAAACGTTGCTGATGATGCAAAAGAGGCAATTGCGGATAGTACAGCAAGGGATGTCGCAGTAACTATTGTAAAAGCAGGAACTTGGATATTACTATTTATAATAGCTAGAATTTTATTAATATTCTTAAGATTTATTACAGCACTTATAGCTAAACTTCCAGTTATAAAACAGTGCGATAAATTAGGAGGAATTATATATGGTATAATAGAGGGATTAATAATTATATATGTCCTACTTGCAATCATATCATTTGTATCACCAATGTTAAGTGGAAATTTAGCAAATGCAATAGATAAATCTTATATTGGAAGTATAATGTACAACAATAATTTGCTATTAAAAATAATATTTTAAAGTAGAGCTATTTTTATGGTAGCTCTATTTTTGAGCATAGTTTCTCAAAAAAAAGACATAAAATGTTGCTATTTGAAAAAAAGTTTAGTATAATATTAGATAAATTGTAGATTAATGCGAAGGGAAAGGAATGAGATTTGAATTGAAGGGAGAATCTAAAGAGAAAAACAAGGGAAAGGGGAAAAATGCTACCATAAGTGAAAAAACAAGTAGCAACAAAAAAAATAATAAGAAGAAAGGCAAGAAAAAGAAAAGAATTTTTCTAAAAGTAGTTATTATACTAATACTAATTTTAGCAATTGCAGGAGCTGTCTTTGCATACAAAGTTCACCAAAATGGAGGTGGTTTGCAAGGAGTACTAAAAACAAGTTTGGGGCATGATGAAAATACCGTCAATAGTTTAGACAAATTATATTGCTTATTTTTAGGACAGAGTGAAAACTTAACAGATACTATAATGCTTGCCTCATATGATCCAAAAACGCAAGAAGCATCACTTCTATCAATACCAAGGGATACATTTATTGGGGATGATGAGAGTAGTGCAACAGCATGGGATAAAATAAATGCCGTATATCAAACAGGTCCAGAAAACACAATAAAAGAAGTAAGAGAACTTACAGGAATAAATGTACAGTATTATTTAAAAGTAGATACAGCAGCTTTAAGGGCATTAGTTGATGAAATAGGAGGAGTTTATTTCGAAGTACCTATAGACATGAAATATGATGCATATTCACAAGATTTACATATTGATGTAAAAGCAGGATACCAATTATTAAATGGTGATAAAGCTGAACAGGTAGTTCGTTTTAGGCATAATAATGACGGCTCAACATATCCATCAGAGTATGGTGGAGAGGACTTAGGTAGAATGAAAACACAAAGAGCATTTTTAACAGCTTTGCTAGAGCAAACAGCTCAAAAAATGGATGTTAATATGGTGTTTGATTTCTTAGATATTGCAGAACAATATGTAGAAACAAACTTAGATTTCGATAGTGTAAAAGACTATGTGCCATATTTACTAGATTTTAATACAAATAATTTAAAAACAGCAACACTCCCAGGTGAGCCAGATTATGCAAATGGTGTTGCAGTATATAATCCAGATGAAGAGAAAGTAAAAGAAACAGTAAACGAATTGTTTTATGGAATAACTAAGCAAGATGATGAAAATAGCAACACAATTGGAGAAAATACAGTTAATAGTGAGAATATAGACGATGAGGACATTGCCTCTGCAGAAAACTTGAAAGTAGAAATACTAAATGGAAGCGGAAGCACTACCAAATTAAGTGAAGCAATTGGAGAGTTAGAAGCATCTGGAATTGAAGTAGTACAAACAGGGAATACAACGAAAACAAGTACAACAACAATAATTAATAGAAATAATGTAAAAGATTCAGAAATGAGCAAAATAGAAGACATACTAGGAACTACAAATACATCTTCAGGAGAAGAAAGTAAAACATCTGACATAACAATTATATTAGGAACAGACTATGTAATGTAATAAAATAAACACAGTAGACTAAAAAGTCTACTGTGAAGATTTATAAATATTCACTTAATCCGAGTAAATTTATATCTACCACCTTTTTTAGATTTTACTCTTTTAGTTTTCTTATCATGTTTAATTGAATAGTTTGAACTTCTTGGTTTTCTAGGTTTATTTATTTTCTTTAATATTATCACCAACAATAATAGTATTAAAAATATAAGAGAGGCTCTAAAAATAATTGTTTCAAAATTAGAAGCAATAGCAGAATTAGAAGCTATTAAATCAGTTGAAAATGTTTCTCCATCTACTTCATAAGAAATTTTTCCTACTACAGCATCTTGCTCAATAGGAGCTTCCAAATTATCATTTATTTCTACTACTTTATCAATGGCATCACTACTAATATTATTTTTAGCAAGAACATTAATATTACTTTTTGCAACAATATCCAAAGATTTAGTCTCTTTTGTAGCACCTTTAACTTCTACAGTATCTATAACTTGGTTAGCTGTAACTAAATTTTTGTATGAATAATTATCAAAACCATAATTAAATAAATTTATACAATCATTATATCTGGCTGAAATAGAATCACTACCAAGAACGACTGCTAATAATTCAACGTCACCTTTTTTTGCTGTGGTAACTATACAATATCCAGATTTATCTGTATAACCCGTTTTTAGTCCTGTCGCCTCTGGATAATAATATTCATCGTTTGAAGTAATTAAACCATTGGTAGCATTAAATATTCTATCTTCTCGGTCATATTTGTTTGTCTTAGGCAAAGTATATTGGCTTACAGCAGCGATACGCATAATATCATCAAACTGCATTGCATATCTACCTATTAAAGATAGGTCATATGCTGTAGAATAATGGTCATCAGCATGAATTCCGTTTGGATTTACAAAATGTGTATTTAAACAACCAATTTCTTTAGCTTTATTGTTCATCATCTCAGAAAATTTATCAACTGATCCTGCAATATGCTCTGCAAGAACGAATGCAGCATCATTGGCTGAAGGAATAAGTAGAACATTCAAAAGTTCTTCTATTGTGAGCTCTTCTCCTTCTTGAAGACTTGCATGAGAATAACCAACAGGTACATTAAATATTGCATCATGACTTACTGTTGCTACATCTGTTAATTTGCAGTTTTCCAAAGTAAGAATAGCAGTCATAAGTTTTGTAGTACTAGCTGGAAACCTTTGCTCAAATGCATTTTTTGAATATAAAGTTTTTCCGGTTTTAGCATCCACCAAGATTATAGACGGTGAATTAGTAGTTATATTATCAGGATTGTAATCATTAGTATTTATATCTGCACCAAATATAGTAATTGGCATAATAAACATTATAAAAATTATAATCAATAAAGTTATCTTTCGCAGTTGTTTCATAAGACCCCCCATTTTTGTAAAAATAAAACAACATTTACAAAATATATATAACTATATCTTAAATTTACAAAAAATTCAAGATGTTTTTAGAAAAAAGCTTTATAAAAGGCTACTAGATAATGGCTTTTGCTTTTTTGCTTTTTATCTTGGTAGGCATATAAGTAATCATTACAAAGAATAAAAGGAGGAATTTTAATGAATTTAGAAAATAAGAAAAAAATAATAATTTCAGTAATTTTGATAATAATATTAATAACAGCTTTTTTAATTTATATTTTTATAACTAATGAAGAATATAGTTCAATGGATTTAGAAGCTACTGTTGTAGAAAAAAGTGAAAATATTGTGGAAAGCGAGGGCAAAAATACATCAGAAAATGTAAATAATAATCAAGTTACAGAAGATAAAGAAGAAATTGCAGTACATATAACAGGCGAGGTAAAAAAACAAGGAATTATATATTTGGAAAAAGGATCAAGAGTCGCAGATGCAATTAAAAAGGCTGGGGGAGAAACAAAAGATGCAGACTTATCACAAATTAATTTGGCATATATATTGCAAGATGGGCAAAAAATATATGTACCAAATAAAAATGACAAAATATCACAGTATATTACTGAAAAAAGTGGGAATAATGATACAGAAGAAAATACCACTTCAAATTCAAACAAGGAGGATAAAAAAGTGAATATAAATACAGCGAACCAAAGCGAATTAGATCAATTGCCAGGGATTGGTCCATCAATAGCACAAAAGATTATAGAATATAGAGAAGAAAATGGGAATTTCAAAAATATACAAGAATTACAAAATGTAAAAGGCATAGGAAATGCAAAATATGAGGAAATAAAAGATAATGTTACGGTATAAAAGTTACAATTCACGGCTTGCAATTCAATATTTAATATAGCAAGAAACAACATTTTCTAAAAAGTAACTTCTCGGTCAAGCTGATTTTCGTAGAAATTCTATGAAAAATTTTAGTAGCGCCCTCAAAAGGGTTCGAGATTCGTTTACCAAAATTTTCTTAGAATTTCTATACTCAAATCACATTCCATATTCTCATAATTTTTAAACATGTCTACTACCTGCGTTACAGTATAAATAGTCTACACTCCATTATCTAGTAACCATATTTCCGGTTTTGACTGGTTTTGAATATAAATTTATAAAAAA
>CALXWQ010000026.1 GCA_944392435.1 uncultured Clostridia bacterium | reverse complement strand
AGAAATATTCTTTCAATGCGTGAGACAGAAACAGTTTCTGGACAAGACTGTTTGGACGTTCAGAAAAAGACTGATGGCTCTGTTAATATAATCCGGAGAGGTTGCAACAGACCCCGTAGCATCTTGGATGATTCAATCTGCACAGGTTGCATCTAAGTTTACATTATTTACTCACCATGCTAAAACATTTCCAGATTTAGTTACAGCACTTCGTAACTCAATGTTAAGAGCGGGAGTGTTCAGAAACGAAAGAACTGCGGAAGAACAGGTTGTACAAGTATTAAACTTTGACATACACTTGGTAAAAGACTTTAGAGGTAGAAGATACATAGAAAGAATAACAGAATGTATTCCAGTAGAAGATAAAAATGAATATACATTTGACCATAGAAAAGAAAAAACATTGGAAGGAAAATTGGATAAATTTATGGACAATGCAACAAGATATTTCACAAAAAGCACAAACAGAGAATTATACAAATATGTAAATATTATGGAATATCATGATGGAACATATGTACTTACAAATCCAATATCTGAACACAACATTTTAGAAATGCGTAATAATATGGATGACAATGATGTGGTTGAATTTGATAAATTCCTACAAAGAAATTGGGGAATAAAGATGAAAGGATTCGAAGCTGGAGAGAAAGAAGATTATGACTTGGACGATTTAGCTAAGATGCAAGAACAAGAAGCCAAAACAAGCAAAAGAGGAAGAAAACCTAAAACTATAAAAGAATAGCAAGGAGGGAGACTAATCAATGTCTAATGATATATTAATGTATTTTTTAATTGGTGTTGTAGCTGTCTTTGCTATAATAGTTGTAGCGTATTTAATAATTAGAAAAAAACTTAATTCCTCTGGAGTTAGAGAGATTCAAAAGTTAAGAGCAGGAACAGAGGAAAAAAAGTTTACAGGCGAGATATTATATCAAAAATTATATGTTAAATATTTAAAAATCCCATTTATAAAAAGGTATTTACTAAAAATAAGAAGAAGACTAGAAATAATAAATATAGATGATGAATATTTAACAAGAAAGCAAGCATCAAAAATACTTACAAACGCAATATTAATAATCATACCATTAACAATAGTTATAATAGCTATGACAAATCAAAATACATTATTAATGACATTCTTATTGGTATTTGAAATATTTTTAGCAGACACTATAATAGGTGGTATGGTTGATAAAATAGACAATAAACTATTAAAAGAACAGATAAATTTTTTCTCTGAAATTAGACATGCATACCATGAATATAACATGGTTGAAGAAGCAATTTATCAAGTTGCACAAGATGATGAAGAACCAGAAATGGCAAGACAAGCAGAAAAAATTTATGAAGTATTAATTTCAAATGATCCAGAAGGAGAACTTGAAAAATACTATGATATAGCACCTAATGCATACTTAAAAGAATTTGCAGGTATTTCATATTTAACCAAGGAATTTGGTGATAGAAAAGTTGATGGTGCATCATTATACTTAAAAAACCTTAATAATATAACACAAGAAATGCAACTAGAGATACTTAAAAGAGATAAACTTGACTATGTATTCCAAAGTTTGTCTTTGATTTCAATAGTACCAATACTATTTATGGAACCAATAAAAAATTGGGCAGTAGGACAATTTAGTTTTACAGCATCATTCTACAACGGAAGAGGTGGAATGATAATGCAAATACTAATTTTAGTAATGACATTTGTATGCTACCTATTAACTAGAAAATTAAAGGACAATGGCTCTGTAAATATGAATACAAAAAATACAGAAAACCCATGGCAAGCAAAATTATATAAAAATCCAATAATAAAGAAATTTGTAAATTTATTTATTCCAAAAGAGGGAACAAAAGAGTATAGAAAATTACAACAAGATATGAAAGATGCAGCATCAAAGGATAAAATTGAGTGGATATATATTAATAGAATTTCACTGTGCATAGTAACTTTTATTATTTCTTTAGTTGTAATTATGTATTTACATAATATTGTAATACAAAATGTATATACAGATCCAACAGCAGATTATGATGTTATAGGCAGTATGTCCGAACAGCAGACTATGTCTGCTATGGAACTTACTGAATCAGACAATGAATATATATACCATTTTAAAAATGAAGCAGATGTTACAGCAAATGATATAGCAGAAGAAATGAAATTAGGAAGAATAAACGAAGACTATTTAGATAGCACAGATGAAGAAATACAAATTGCTGCAGAAAGAGTATTAGACAAAATAAAATTAGTAAATAGTGAAAATATGCAATGGTTCGAGTTACTTTTAGCAATGGTATTTGGAGTAGTTGCATATAATGCACCAATATGGATGCTTAAATTCCAAGCAAGAATGAGACAATTGGAAATGGAAGATGAAGTAATGCAATTCCAAACAATTATCTTAATGCTTATGAGAATAGAGAGGGTTAATGTTGAAATTATACTAGAGTGGCTTGAAAGATATGCAAATATATTTAAAGAGCCAATAAGCAAATGTGTTAACAACTATGAGAGTGGTCCATGGGAAGCACTAGAACAATTAAAAGAAGATGTATCATATCAAGAATTTATACGTTTAGTAGAAAGTCTTCAGGCAGCAGTTGAAAAAATTCCAATTGCAGACGCATTTGACGAATTAGATACAGAAAGAGACTATTACCAAGCACGTAGAAAAGAATCAAATGAAAGATTAATTTCAAGAAAAGGCATGATAGGAAGAGGAATTGGTTTTGCACCAATGATTGTAATATTTGTTGGATACCTAATTATACCACTTGTATTTATAGGAATGACAAGTATGAGTCAATCAATGAGTGGATTATCAACAAGTTATTAGAATAAACAAAAGTTTATAGGAGTTCTTTAAACCTAAATTTTTGGAAAAGGAATTAGTTATGGAGAATGCATCAAAAGCGTTAATAATGGCAGGATCGATCTTAATTTCCGTTATGATTATTTCACTGCTAATCTTTGGATTTAACCAAATATCACATTTAGAACAGACAAAAGAAGATGCAGAACTTGTTGATATAATGGCTGAATATACAAGAAGATTTGAACAGTTTAATAGAACCGTATATGGTAGTGAATTATTATCATTAGGAAATTTAGCAGAAGATTATGATCATTCTTACAAGCGTGTAGAAGCAGGATTTGCCCCTGTTGATATAACTGTGAAAATCACAAAAGGAATAACTGATTCTAATAATTACAATTTTTTTACAGCAGGTAACTATCCTATAGATAAAATTATTGAACAACAAAGGAACATAGAAGACGAGATAGAACCTTTTGAACAATCAAATCCTGACTATAACAATAGAAGTGTAAAATTCTATTCACAAAAGTCAAATAGAGAAATTGCTAAGGATTTTGGTTTTGAAATTCCAAGCTATGTGCCAGAATACGAAATATTTATGGCAGGGGGCTATTTGGAGCAACATAGAAACGAAGGCAAGTATAATAGCTTAATGAAATGTATGGATGATATACAGGAATATACAAATCTAAAATCAATATACAATGAATTTAAAACTGGTATGCAATTTAGTTGTGCGATTACACATAATACAGTTAATGGAAGTGTAGAAAGTATGATATTTACACAGATATAAATTTAGGGTATATAAAAGTTATTTGTGCCCTGAGAAAGGAATGGGCGTAACTATGGAAAATGCATCAAAAGCATTAATAATGGGAGCTGAAATATTAGTAGGCGTCATGATAATTTCTATAGGAGTATATCTTTTTCAATTATTAGGTAACTATAGTGCAGAAACTACTGCTAAAATAACAGATGCACAATTGCAACAATTTAATGCACAATTTACTAAATATTATGGGACTACGTCCTCTATAGACCAAAATGGCAATACTGTTAATCAAGTGATAAAATGCACAATGCAAGATATAGTAGGAGTAGCAAACTTAGCTAGTATGTATAACAAACAAAATGGTTTTGAAGAAGTTCAAGAAGCTTCAGATACTTCATACTATATTCAAGTTGATGTAAAGTTACCCAATAGAACTATTAAAAATGTAGAAGGATTAACACAAGAACAATTAGTAGATTTGCTTAAAGATGAAGGAAATTATGGTATTATAATTGAGCCAGATGATTTAGATGATTTGACTGCAAAAACAAAATATTATAAAATTAGTGAAAATGGAAAAGATTTTAGATATGGGGCAGAGACCAAAAGAGTAAATTACATAAAATTTACATATGATGAAAGTTTGTAAAGTCCCAGTTCACAGGAAACCGTTAAAGCAGAAAATAAAATATACATTGTTTTACAAAAATAGCCATAAATTGTAGCAATAGTAATGGAAAATTGTAGAATTTTGTTAAAAACTCTTGATAAAAATAGAATAAAATATTATAATGAAAGTGTAAGGTATGAAAAGTAAAATAATTATTATACTTATAATTTTTATAGTAATTTTATCTATTTCAATATATATGGTATATAGTTATAGAAAAAATATTTACGATTACCAAGAAACAACTAGAACTTATGAGGCATATTATAACAAACAAATACTAGGTACAGAATTAATTAGTATTATTAATAGAACTATAGATATTAATCAAAAAAATAATATACCTAAAGACTCAGAAGGCTTATATATTGAAAATGATAATAACTCAATAAAAATATATATTAACTTTAAATATGATGATGAATATAGAATTGTAGAGATGGAAAAAATCTCAAACAATGGAACCGATAACTTTAGAAAAATATACAGTTCAGCAAATTTTAAATGTACAGATATAAGTTATCATAATAAAACAAAAACTGTAAGGGCTTTAACTTTTACAGAAACTTAAGATTAGATTTTAATATTTAATGAACATATAGAAAAAAATAAAAATTAAAGGAGGAATTTTTTATGGAGAATGCATCAAAAGCGTTAATTATTGCAGGTGCTATATTACTTGCTATAGCCATTATAGGTGTTGGTATGTTTGTATTTAGTAATGTTAGTGATACAATTACAGGAGCTGCTGATATGTCTGAACAAGAGATAGCTGCATACAATCAAGATTTTACAGCTTATCAAGGAAAATGTAGAGGTTCAAGAGCGAAAACATTATGTGAGGCAATTAAAAATCATAATTTATCAGCTATAGATTATTCACAAAAAATAATATTAACATATAGTAAAGGTATTACAGATCAAAATGATTGCCCACCACCTTCTAGTGATACAGCAGCAGGAACTACAACAGCTGAAATTGATACAATAAGAAATACAAATATTCAATCAGGACAAACATATACAGTAACATGTGGCTATGACAAAAATTCAGGATTAGTTACAACGGTTGATATTTCACCAGCAAGTTAATAAGGAAGATTGTTAAGGAAATTTGATATATGGAAAATGCAGTTGATGCTTTAAAAATAGCATTTGCAGTATTAGTATTTGTAATAGCTTTTACTGTGATAATGACAATGTTTACACAGGCAAGAGAAACAGCAGATTTAGTTCTCCAGAGATCAGATATAACTGAATATATGGATTATATAGAAGTAAATCAGATTGTTGGAGGAACAGCAAATGAAGGAACAGATAGAATTGTCGGGCTAGAAACAATAATTCCGACATTGTATAAATACTACAAAGAAAATTATACAGTTATTTTCTTACACTCAAATGGAAAGCCATTAACATTATATACATCTCAGAGAGATCCAGTAAATTGGAGTGGATATGGTCAAGAGGGTGGATATACCAATAGATACTATAATGATCCATATGAAACTGAAATTTGCGCATTTGATGTAAATGAAGAAACAAGCAGACGTGAACCTTGGGTAGGTAGCAATGAAAAATTTAAAGAAAATCTAGACCACTTTTTAGAAGGCGGAGTGTATGAGTATTCTACATCAAATGTACCAGGTGGAATAATCAGATATGACTATGGACAAGGGTTTATAAAAGAGTATGAAGGCTACCAATTTAGAGAAAGCTTGGGAGAATATACATATAATGAAACTCCAGAATCTCAACTCGAGCAAGGTCAAGATGATGTTAGATTACCATCAGTACAAGAAAAAACGAAAAGAGTTATTATATATACATTATTAGATTAGCATATATATATAAAAATAATAGAAGAAAGGAGTGAAGCAAATGGGAGATACTTTGATAATGGTTGTGGCAATATTTCTTGCAGCAATATTGATGTTTGTTTTTCCACTAATGACAATGGCTGACAGAACAGATGATATTTCTAATTTAGCTGTACAAACGGCAACAGCAGAATTTGTTGATGATGTTAGAACAACAGGTAAAATGTCGCTAGATGATTATGATGCATATTTAAGCGATATTAATGCAACAGGCAATACTTTTGATGTTGAAATCCTTATACAGCAATTAGATGAAAATCCAGGAGTTAAAACAACACAAGCTGAAGCTACTAAAATAGGTGAAAACTTATATTATAATATTTATACAACTCAAGTAGAAGATTTACTTTACGAAAAAGGTAGAATAACTTTAAAAGAAGGAGATCTTGTAACTGTCACAGCAAAGAATACAAATCAAACGATATCACAAATGCTTAGAAATTTCTTCTATATGATAGCAGGAAATGATGAGTATAATATAGCTGGACAAGCTACAGGAGTAGTCGGAGTAAATGGTAGTACTAGTGAGAGATAATTAATTGTTGGACAGATAGATACATCTGTCTCTACAATAATACAGTATGTAGGGGTGGAGTTTTGTAATCCATCCCTATTGTTTAATTTTAAACAATAAGATATTTGTTATTTATACTTAGAGTAAAAAAATAAGGAAAATAAAGATAGTGTAACTTCAATAAAAAATAAAAATGATTAAAAATTCTAAAATGTATTACACTTAAATATGCATTCAAAAAATACATACTATAACTTGAAGCATAAGTAGCACAAAATAATAAATATGTTATTATTTAAATTTAACTTAAGAAGATTTGTTTTAGAAAGGATATAAATATGAAAATACAACATTTAGCTGTAATATTTGTTATTATTATAATGCCAATATCAATTATATTGTCAGGATACATATCAAATCAAATTGATGCAATTAATTTGCAGAACGGCTATGATGCCAACCTAATAAACGCAACATATGATGCAGTAAAGGCTTTTCAATTAAATACAACAAATAATAAATATTCTAGTATAAGTGATTCAAAAATAAGAGATATAGAAGCTTCGGTAAATACATTTTATAATTCTTTAAATACATCTATGAGTGATTATTCATTAGTAGCAAAAGACTTAGAAGCTTATGTCCCAGCAATACTTTTTACATTATATGATGGTTATTATATTTATACATCTTATGACAATGTATATTCAACTACAGGTGAGGGAGAGGATGAAAAAGTACAAATTACATTAAATGGACGTAATTATCAAAATGGATTAAAGCCATATGTTTATTATTCAGCCAAATATAAATTAAGCAACGGGAATATTATTGTAGTTAATTATACATTAGACAATGAAATAACAGTATATGGAGATTTTGGAGATGGTTATGTTACAAGGTCGGGTTATTTAATCAATCCAGAATATGTAATTGTTAATGATAATTCTAAAACAGTACAATATGGAGAGTCTGGAAATCAGGTCACAATTGGACCAGAAAAATTAGAAGAGCACCTTATTACAACACAGGAGACAGATGGAGGGGGAACAGGTTTAGTTATAGGAGACTATAATTATGTGTTTTATCAAAACGATAAAATCTATCAAGATAGAGATACAAATGGAAATAATTTAGATAGTTATTTTTGGTATAGAAACTATGTAAAAACTCCTGTAAATGATCCAAACATAATAGCAGATTTACGTGAGTCAAAAAAATATAGTGATGATGGAAATACTATAATGAGTACAAGTGCTTATGATTATTATGCAAGTGCTAAAGAGTTTAGTAAGTGGGTAATAGATAAGTTAGGGAAAATTCAACAAAAAGATACAATAAGGAATGAAGATGGCGTAACTCCAATAGGAGATGACCATGAATATTTGAGTGAAGACACAGGAAATACAGAAATATTTAATGTAGGTAAAGATAATGACCCAATGCTATCTAGTTCTGCATTTAATAACCATAGACTAGCAATAATTAGAAAAACAATTCAAACGAGTTTAAATACAGTAATATCTAACTATCATTCAACATCTTTGTATGATTATGCAATGCCAGTGATATCTGATGATGATTGGTATAGAATAACAAATAATATATCCATGGTAACATTTATGCAAGGAATGACAATAGGGTATAGATATTATAACAACTATGCAATAATAACCAATAATGTAAATAAAGAAGTCGTAAAGCCAGAGAATGTATACATAATTACAGATGACCTTACAGATAATTCAAATAATAGAGAATACCATCAACCAGGTTGTAAAGACCTAATAGAAGGTGTTGAGAATGGAAATTTAAAAATAATAGGTGCATATTCAACATCAAGTTTCCAAAGACAAACTGTAAAACTTTCAGATGATAAGGAAGACGATGTACACTTTTATTTACAGGCAAGAGGAACTCAAAATTTAGGGTCTGAAACACAAAATCTAGTAACAATAACAGGTTGCTATAACTGTATAGTTAGTGCAACAAGTGATTATGATACAGATGATATTATTTCAGGAGATCCATTAATTGATTTCCAAAATAGTGAAGAAAATGGTGGAGACGGAACTGTTGCATTTGAAAGTAATGAATATAAAGGAGTACGACAAGTGTACTTAACAGCGCTAGCTAGAGAAAGATTGGATTTATATAAATCTAACTTCGACTTAGACGAAGATGACATTTAGCCCATTACCTAAGAAATTCAGATGGTATGTATGTTTTTCAAATTTATTTGTCGCTTACCGGTTCAAAACATGCATACTATCTGAACTTTAAAACAAAAAGGAAACAAAACTATTATATAGTAACACTAAAACTTTAAATTAAATCGTTTAAAATTTTTAAAATTGGTAATCCTAATATTAGAAAGAAGGATGCCAATGGAGATTTTAAAAAGAGTGTTATTTATATTAATTTTAGTTATTATATATGTGTATGTATGTAATATTAGTATGTTGCCAAATGATATAATTTTAATGCAGGGAGAAACTTTAAAATTAAAAACTATTTTTGGATTGAATGTCCAAAATGAAGAAACGATGCAAGCTTCAAGTAATTTGAATAATAGTATTGTTGAGGAAACTGGGAAAATGAACTTAAACTTAAATTTGTTTAATTTATTTTCTGTAAAGAATGTTACTGTAAACGTAATTCCAAAGACTACTGTTATTCCAATTGGAAAAGCAATAGGCATGAAACTATATACAAAAGGTGTATTGGTTGTTGGAATGTCTGAGATAGAAGGGCAAAAGCCATACGAAAATTCCGGAATCGAAACTGGGGATAAAATAATAGAAATAAATGATACTAAAATAAATACTACAGATGAGCTAATAGAATGTGTAAATAATTCTAAAGGAAAAAGTGTAGAAATAAAATATATAAGTAATAATCAAGAAGAAATTGCAAGCATAGAGCCTGTAAAAACTTCGAACAATGAATATAAATTAGGGTTATGGGTACGAGATGCTGCAGCTGGTGTAGGTACACTTACTTTTTATGAACCATCTACTGGAGAGTTTGGAGCTTTAGGGCATGGAATAAATGATGTAGATACTTATGATTTAATAGATATTGCTAGTGGAGAATTGGTGAGTACTGATATAATAGATATAGTTAAAGGGGAAGATGGCTCACCAGGAGAAATCAGAGGCACAATAGATAATGGCTACACATTAGGGAAAATATATAAAAATACTGGATTTGGTATATATGGAAGTATAAATAATATTGCAAAATTAAATTTATTTCATTCACAAGAACTTGAAGTAGCAAACAGAAACGAAATTACTACTGGAAAAGCAGAAATAATTTGCGAACTTGAAAATGGAAAATCACAAAGTTATGAAATAGAGATTGAAAGAATTTTTTTAGATAACAATCAAAATAACAAAAGCATGTTAATAAAAGTTACTGATGAAGAACTTTTAGAAAAAACGGGAGGAATTATACAAGGAATGAGTGGTGCACCGATTATACAAAATGGGAAATTTATAGGAGCAGTGACACATGTATTAGTAAATGATGCAAAAACAGGGTATGCTGTATTTGCAGATTTAATGATAAAGCAAATGAGAGATAGCTAAGAATTTAAGTTTGAAAGGAAATAAAATGGTAAAAAAGTGTTTTGAGGATAAAGGCGCTTCTTTATCTTCTGTTATATTAACAATTCTAATTTTGATTTTAATAATTTTTCTTTTTTATGAAATCGTATATGTAGATGTTTTTGATTTGGCAGAAAAAGAAAATACCGTACCTGTTATAACTCAAAGCGAAACAGAAAACATAGCAGGACATATAAAATATGAAATAAATGAAGAACAAAACCAAATTAGTAATTTTACAAACACTATAACACAGCAAAGTAATAATACTAGTAATAGCACGTATGAGCCTAATACAAATTCACCTAGCTATAAGTTTTATTATAATCAACTAGATGAATATGGAAAAATAATTTATAATGGGTTTGAACAAAATAAGGAAAATATGAAATCAGGGACCTATACTATAGATTTTGATACAAGATTTAGCGATTTGTTAAATAGTCCTGGAGGAGAGACTATTTTAAATACAGCATTCCAATCTGCTTGGAATGCATATACATATGACAACACAGACATATTCTATATTGATGTAGAAAAATTAACTTTAACTACTAGAACAACAACAATAGCAAACATATCGACACATAAAGTACAATTATCAAGCGGAACTAATAGCAAATATTTGAAAAATCATTTTGTTTCTAAAGAAATGATAGAAGGAAAAGCAAGGCTATTAGAAGCTATAAGGCAAGAGATAAAAAGACAACTTGAAGGATTTAGTAATTATGAAAAAATTAAAGAAGTACATAATTGGCTTATAGATAACATAGAGTATGATGTTAATTTAGAGTCACAAGAACCATACTCTATAGTAGGAGCTCTAACAGAGGGAAAAGCAGTATGCGAAGGATATGCACGAAGTTTTAAATATATAATGGATGCATTAGATATACCTTGTGTATTAGTTAGTGGAACGGGAACAAATTCAAATGGAGAGACTGAATCTCATGCGTGGAACTATGTTCAATTAAATGAAAATTGGTATGCAATAGATGTGACATGGGATGACCCAGTATTTGTTGGAAATAATGTAGAAAGTGCATACTTGAATGATGAAACAAGGTATAAGAATTTTTTGAAAGGTTCAAATACATTTTTTTCATCACATTTTGAAGATGGCAATTTGACACCAAACAGCATGGAATTTGATTTTCCAACTTTGAGTATTCAAGACTATGAGTGAGCAAAAAAAGGAGAAGAAAATGGTAGATTTAAATCAAAATGTACAATACATAAAAGGAGTAGGACCAAATAATTTAACACTTTTGCAAAAGCTTGGCATAAATACATTAGGGGATTTAATAACTTTTTTTCCAAGAAATTATGAAGATAGAAGCAAACCCAAAAAAATATATGAGTTAGTTGATGGGGAAGAAGCATTAATAGATGTAGTTTGCGCAAGCCAAATGAGTGAGACAAGGTTTGCAAGGAATAAAGTTATGTTAAAAATGTTAGTAAGAGATGACACAGGAGACTGTGTCTTAACTTGGTTTAATCAAACATATTTAAGAAATAAATTTAAAGTAGGAGAAAGATACCAATTTTATGGAAAAGTAAATATAAAGTATGGAAGAATAGAAATGGCAAGACCTGTTTTTGACAAAGAGGGGTTAAATAAAAATACAGGTAAGATTATTCCAATTTATCCTCTTACATATAAATTGTCACAAAATAAATTAAGAAGTATAATAGAAAATGGATTAAAATTAACACTTGGCAAATTAGATGAGACAATTCCAGATTACATTTTAAAAGAATATAATTTGGAGAATATAAATACTGCAACAAGACAAATACATTTTCCTTCAAATTTTGATGAATATAGCAGAGCTAGAAGAAGATTTGTATTTGAGGAGTTATTAACAGTTCAACTTGCATTACTCAGCCTAAAATCAAGATATGATAAAGAAACTGATGGTATACAATTTGATAAAAACGTTAAAATGTTAGATGTAATAAATTCACTTCCATTTAGGCTAACTAGAGCACAACTTAAAGTATTGGAAGAAATAGACAATGACATGGAGAATAACAAACCTATGAATAGACTATTGCAAGGTGATGTTGGCTCTGGAAAAACAATTGTATCAATAATTTCAGCATATAAAGCTGCAAAAAGTGGATATCAATCAGCAATAATGGCTCCAACTGCAATTCTAGCTGAACAACATATGCAAGAATTCTCAAAAGTGCTAGAAAAATTTGGAATCAAATGCGAATTATTACTAGGCGGAATGAGGGTAAAAAAGAGAAGAGAAGTTTTAGAACAATTAAAAAATGGAGAGATAGATGTACTAATTGGAACACATGCACTAATTGTAGATGATGTTGAATTTAAAAAATTGGGACTTGTTGTTACAGATGAACAACATAGGTTTGGGGTAAGGCAAAGAGCAAACATTGTATCTAAAGGTGCAAATCCAGATGTCCTTGTTATGACTGCAACCCCTATTCCTAGAACATTAGCGCTTATACTATATGGAGATTTGGATATATCAATTATAGATGAGCTTCCACCAAATAGAAAGAAAATAGAAACATATCCTGTAACTAAAAACTATGAAAGAAGAGTAGAAGAATTTATTAGAGCCAATGTAGCAAAAGGTAGACAGGCATATATAGTTTGTCCATTAGTTGAGGATAATGAAGAATTTGAGAATTATAAATCTGTAGTTGAGCTTGCAGAAAAATATCAAAATGATGTTTTCCCAGAATGCCAAGTAGCATATTTACATGGAAAGATGAAGCAAAAGGAAAAAGATGATATAATGCAAAGATTCAAAGATGGAGAAATTCAAATTCTAGTATCTACAACTGTTATAGAAGTTGGAGTAAACGTGCCGAATGCCAATATTATGGTTGTACAAAATGCAGAACATTTTGGATTAGCACAGCTTCATCAATTAAGGGGGAGAGTAGGAAGAGGAGAATATCAATCATATTGTATATTAATTTATGAAGGAAATTCAAGGACAACAAGAGAGCGTATGAAGATAATGAAGGATACTGACAATGGATTTATAGTAGCAGAAAAGGATTTGGAATTAAGAGGGTCAGGAGAATTTTTTGGAACAAGGCAACATGGACTTCCAGAATTTAAAATAGCAAATTTATTTGAAGATGTATCTGTGCTTAAAGATGTGCAAAATTTATCAGCTAAAATTGAAAGGACAGATCCTAAACTTGAAAAAGAAGAGAATAAAAGGTTAAGTAAATTAGTTGAAGAGAAGTTTGAAAGTAGGATTAGCATTTAGTTAAAGAGCAAGTTACAGGATAAAACCATTAATTTGAAAAAAATAGCTTTCATAGCTATGTGTGCTTTCAAAGAGAAGCAAGAAAGGAATGAAATTTATCCTGTAACCAGACAAAGAAAATTGCCCAAAACTATTGACATTTACATAAAAAAACAATATTATATATATGAAAAAAATTGTTGAATTTTGTAGAATAGGAGAGAAATA
>CALXWQ010000025.1 GCA_944392435.1 uncultured Clostridia bacterium | reverse complement strand
GGTGGTAAAAAAGCTGTTGCAGATACAGCTGCTAAGTTACAAAAAACATTGTATAGCTTTGGAGTGTCTGCAAAAGTTGAAAATGTGTCAGTAGGACCTGCTATTACCAGGTACGAATTGAAACCTGCAGAAGGGGTTAGAGTAAGTAAAATTGCTAATCTTGCTGATGACATAGCACTTAATTTAGCAGCCGAAACAATAAGAATAGAAGCACCAATCCCAGGAAAGCAAGCAGTTGGAATAGAAGTTCCAAATAAGGAAAATGAAATAGTTCATTTAAGAGATATAATAGACTGTGACGAATTTAAAAATCACAAATCAAAATTAGCATTTGCATTAGGAAAAGATGTTGCAGGACAGGCTGTTGTAACAGATATCGCAAAAATGCCACATGTTCTTATTGCAGGTGCAACAGGTTCGGGAAAATCAGTTTGTATTAATACTTTAATTGCAAGTATTATATATAAAGCAAAACCAAGTGAAGTAAAACTTGTAATGGTTGATCCAAAAGTCGTTGAACTTTCTGTGTATAATGGAATACCACATTTACTTATACCTGTAGTAACAGATCCTAAAAAGGCAGCAGGAGCTTTGGCTTGGGCTGTACAAGAAATGGTAAATAGATATAGCCTATTTGCAAGCAAAAATGTAAGAGATATAAAAGGGTATAATGAAGCATTAGATGAGGAGGGCGAAGGCCAAAAATTACCACAGATTGTAATAATTATAGATGAGCTTTCTGATTTAATGATGGTATCTCCAAAAGATGTGGAAGATTCAATTTGTAGATTAGCACAAATGGCTAGAGCTGCTGGAATGCACTTAGTAATAGCAACTCAAAGGCCATCAGTTGATGTAATTACCGGTATAATTAAAGCAAATGTTCCATCAAGAATTTCATTTGCAGTATCTTCTCAAGTAGATTCAAGAACAATACTAGATATGGCTGGAGCAGAAAAATTGCTTGGAAAAGGTGATATGTTATTCTACCCATCAGGAGCACCAAAGCCAGTAAGAATACAAGGAGCATTTATTTCAGATAAAGAAGTAGAAAAGGTTGTAGACTTTATAAAGAATAATGGTGAAGCTACATATAATGATGAAATTATTAAGCAAATAGAAAATGCAAATAGTACAGACAAAGAACTTGATGCATCAGATGAAAATGATAATACAGATGAACTTTTAATGGATGCAATAGATGTAGTTGTAGAAACAGGTCAAGCCTCAACATCATTTATTCAAAGAAGATTTAAAGTTGGATATGCAAGGGCGGGAAGAATAATAGACCAAATGGAAGAAAGAGGAATTATATCAGGCTTTCAGGGAAGCAAACCACGTGAAGTACTTATTTCTAAAGAAAGATGGGAAGAATTAAAAATGAGTGGTGCAGAACAAGAAAGTAATTAATTATAAAAAACTTATAACTAAAGAGGTTGTTATGGAAAAGAATAAACTTTTAGCAAAATTGAAAATTAGAGACTATAATAATGAACTAGAAAAAATTTTGGAAAACAAATTATTTTCATATGATGTGAAAAATTTATTATTAAGTATGTTATACAAAATAGAAAATGCATATAAAGACTATGAAACTGTAAAAGTTGAAGTACCATCTAAAAAAGAATATATTGAAAACATATTACGAATTATAAAAGAAAAAGCATTAAAAATATTTTTAGTAAAGTCAGAGACTAGTGAAGCAAAAGAGTTTGAAGAGAAAAATTTAAAATACAAGGTGGACAAACAAAATGGAGAAATAATTTGCATTCAGAACGAACTTGCTATCCTTACAGCATTGCTAAAATTAGATCAAGTAAACATAGATAGTGGTACATATAATTATTTAGAAAGACCAATTAATGCTATGATTAATCAAGGAAAATTAAGATCAGATATGGAGGTAATACGTGATTTTAATGGTTGGTCTTGGGACATTGTTACAAAAGAAATTAAAGATATAGAGTACAATTATTTGTATCAAACTTTAATTTTGATAAATGGTAGAAAAGGTACAAAGAAGATAAAAAACAGTGAACTAAATGATATTATCTCAAGGATGGCAATTGAACAATATATTTGCACAAATAAAGATTTAGAGTATAATAAAAAGTTTGAACAGATAAAAAACGAAAAAAAAGAAAAGTTTGAATTATTGGATAATAAAAAAGATTTTTTAGATAAAGTGACACAAGAAAAGAAAGAGTATACAAAACAAATTGAGAATATTGATAAAATACTTAATAATAATGATTTGTTAAAAAAAGAATATTATGCTAGAAATGAAAAATTGCCTAATAGAGAAAAAATATTTAGTGTAAGTTATTTAGTCGCTATACTAGATAAGGAAAGAATGGATTTGTTAGAAAGAATAGAAGAATGTAATAGGTTAATATTACCAAAAGAATTTGTTAATCAAAAAAGTAGACTAGAAAATGAAAAAAAATTCTTAAGTAGTATCGGAGAAAAAATAAGTAGAGAAGAAATTATTGAATTAGCTAGCAAATTCATAGAAGTAGTTGGAAATAAAATTAGCAAAATTAAAGAGGAGAACAAAGCAGAGTTAATCAACTGGATTTATAAAATTAGATATTATAGATATGTCCCAATCAGCATTGAAGAAAAAGTGAAAGACATTAAGGAGCTTGATGAAAAATTTAAGGACTTGATAAAACAAGTAATAAAAAAAGCACAGCATTTAAAAATATGGGATATTTTTGCTGAAGATGAAAATCTAATGTATGAAATTTTAAAAGAAGTATTTGATACAAAAATTATATATTTACAAAACATAAATGTACAATGCAAATATGAAAATAAAGTTTTATATGTAGAGTATTATGATGATACAGTTATAGAAAGTTCAAAAAAGATTGAGATTGACGAAGTGAGAATAAAGAAAAAGTTTAAAGTATTTTTATAATTTTTTTAAGGTTTTGGATAAAATCTAAGTAATATCTATGTTGTAAAATTAAAACATACATATTGCCTAGATAAAAAACAAAAACGTGAAAAGCATTAAATATTATCTAATTATAAAATAAAAAACGATTGGAGGAAAAAGATGAAGGTTACTTTTTTAGGAGCAACAAAGACTGTTACTGGGTCAAATTTTTTAGTAGAAGGTGCTGGAAAAAAATTTTTGGTTGATTGTGGAATGTATCAGGGGTCTGCATCTGATGAGTTTGAGAATGAAGCACCATTTTTGTTTGATGTGTATGATATAGACTTTATGCTACTTACACATGCGCATATTGACCATTCTGGAAGAATACCAAAACTATACAATGAAGGGTATAGAAATATTGTATATGCAACAAAAGCAACTTGTGATTTGTGCTCAATAATGCTTCCAGATAGTGGACATATTCAAGAAATGGAAGTTGAATGGAAAAACAGAAAAAGGGAAAGAAAAGGAGAAGACCCATTACCACCACTATATACAGCAGAAGATGCTGCAAAATGTTTGGAAATTTTTAAACCAGTCCAATATGATGAAATCATAGATATAGATGAAAATATTAAGGCAAGATTCAATGATGCAGGTCATATGCTAGGATCTGCAATTATAGAAATATGGATTACAGAAGGAGACAAAACAGAGAAAATAGTATTTACAGGTGACCTAGGAAATAATGATATACCATTATTATCTCCTCCAACAATGATAGAAAGTGCAGATTATCTTGTAATGGAATCAACATATGGAAATAGACTTCATATGAGAAATGATGATAAAGCAAGTATGTTCCTAGATATTGTATATGAAACACTGGAAAAAGGTGGTACTGTGGTAATACCTTCATTTGCAGTAGGAAGAACACAAGAAATATTATTTGAATTAAACAAAATAAAAGAAGAAAAACATGATGAAGGATTTTATAAAAAATATAAAAAATTAATGAGTGTTCCAGTATATGTAGACAGCCCTTTAGCAATATCTGCAACAGAAGTGTTTAAGGAAAATATGAATTTATTTAATGAGGAGACACAAGCTATTATAAATTCAGGAGATAATCCACTTGAGTTTGATGGACTTAAATTTACAAGAACAGCAGATGAATCAAAAGAGTTAAATGCAAGTAATGAATCAGCAATAATAATATCTGCAAGTGGAATGTGTGAAGTAGGAAGAATAAAACATCATCTAAAACATCATCTATGGGAGCCAAACAGCACAATTCTATTTGTAGGATATCAAGCGCCAGGCACACTAGGAAGAAAATTAGTAGATGGAGAGAAAAAAGTAAAAATATTTGGAGAAGAAATAGCAGTAAATGCTAGAATAGAATATATAGAAGGATATTCAGGACATGCAGACCAAGAATGGCTTATGAACTTTGTATACTCATTTATAACAAAGCCAAAACATATATTTTTAGTACATGGAGAACCAGAAGGTCAAAAAGTATTAAAGAGCAAATTGGAGAAGACTACTCAAATACCAATTACCATACCAGATTTTGGAGAAAGATATGAATTAGAAGAAAATGTAGAGATGGTAGGAAAAACAGAAGATTCAGCAAGACAAAGATTCTTGCGCTTAGAAGTGCTTGAAAGAATGAATACATTAAAAGAGGAAATTGAAGATATGTCAAGTATAGTAAAAGAGGAATATTTAGAAAAGGATACTAGTGATGAAGATGTGGCAAGACTAAAAGATAGGCTAAAAGAATTGGAACAACAAATTGTTAAAATAGTAGAAAATAAGTAGGAGAGAAGAACAGATGAAGAATAAGTATTTTAATGATGCGATAATTGGTGGAAAAAATATAACAGCGAGTTATACATTAAATGGAGAATTATTAAGGATAATGCATAGCACACCTGATTTTAGGCAGTTTTTGGATTTTTTTCATACTGGTGTTAAAGTAAATGATTCTTGCATAATCTATTTGCACCAAGACCAAAACAATAGATATAATCAGTATTATACAGAAGATACGAATGTATTAAATACCGAGATAGAAAATACGTATTTTAAATTAGAAGTAAAGCAGATTGATTTTGTGTCAATAAAAAATAGTGTGCTAATTAAAAGATACATATTTAAGAATAATAATAGCATAGACTTAAATGTGAATTTCCTAATACATTCAAAATTATTGTCGAATCCAAACAATATGGTTGGGTCTAAGCTTGAAAATAATGTACTTTTACAATACAGCCATAATAATACAATGTGCATGTTTTCGAAAAAAGAAATTAATTCACATCAATTAAATGATACAGATAACAATATTGGAAGCGGAGTAATACATGACAAAGATTATATAGGAATGAGTTCAGATTCTAGCATAAATTATGAAGTTGGAGTGATAAAGCCAGGTGAAATAAAGGAACTTGATATATATTTGTATTTTGTGGAAAATGAAAAAGTATCAATAGAAGAAATGTGGAAAAACATAGAAGAGATAAGAAAGCAAGACGTATTAAAAGAGCAATTAAATGTAGAAAAATATTGGAAAAAATATGTAAAAGATCATGTAAATATAGAACTAAAGGAAGAAAATAGTGAATATAATAAAAGATTTAATAAGATATATAAGAGAAGCATATTGCTATTTCCACTACTTACAAACAAAGAAACAGGTGGAGTGGCAGCAGCAGTTGAAGTAGACGAAAACTTAACACAATGTGGAAGGTATGGCTATTGCTGGCCACGTGATGCAGTATTTATAACAAGAGCATTTGATAAAGTTAAAATGACAAAAGAAGCAGAAAAATTCTATAAAGTATTTTGCAAAAACACACAAAGCAAGAATGGAATGTGGGAACAAAGATTTTATACAGATGGAAGACTAGCACCATGCTGGGGATACCAAATAGACGAAACAGCGGGGGTAGTGTATGGAGCAAATGAACATTACAAAGCAACAGGAGATAAAAAATTCTTAAAAGATGTTTTAAAAATGTGCGAAAATGCAGTAAAATTCTTGTGCATTTATTTAGATAATATTTTTGGTATACATGATGATAGTGATGTGGTAAAAAACGAAATAGAAAAAATATACCATACAGAAAACAGAAACAAATTGCCTGTAAGCTATGATTTGTGGGAAATGCATGAAGGAATTCATTTGTATTCATTAGCAAGCATATATTCAGCTTTTGAGGCAATGTTTGAAATGTATGATGTGTTTAAGAATGAATATGAAGAAAAAAACAGGTTAAAATTAGAAAGTATTAATAAATTAAGAAAAAAAGTAGACATGTACAAAAAAGAAATGGAAAAGTACATCAAAGAACATATGTATAATGAAAGTACAAAAACATTAAAAAGAAATGCAAATGATGAAATTACAGATATGAGTGTAATTGGAGCAGTTGTACCATTTAAAATGTACAAACCAGATGAAAAGAAAATATTAAACACAGTAGAAAAAATAAACATGACTCTAAGAACATATACAGGTGGATACCTAAGATTTGAAGGAGACCACTATAGGGGAGGAAAGAGTCCATGGTCAATAACAACACTGTGGATGGCAATGTACTATAAAGAAGCGGGAGAAAATAAAAAAGCACAAGAATGCTTAGACTACATAATAAACAGTGCAAATGAACATGGATTCATTGGAGAACAAATTGACAATAGCACAATGCAACCAAACTGGGTAATAGGCTTAGCTTGGGCTCACGCAATGTTTATTTTGTCGCTTTAGGGACAGGTCTTTTCGCGACATTTCTTTCTCTACAATATTTAGAGTTTGCGTATTATTATGTAATTAAACAAATTGCATAATAACTCGGATTATTCTATCATCGATATAGAAAAAATCATGCTTTTACATGCAATAGAAAAATAGGTTAATGAAAAACATACATTTGGTAAGTTAAAAATGAAAAATATTTTTATGACAACAAAATGTAAATATTTAGTAAAAAGTATAGTATATTTAATAAAAATGTGCTATACTTTTTTACAGAATAGATTATTAAAAGGTATATAGGGGTATATAGAAAAATAATGAAAGGAGATTAATATGCCCCGATTATCACGTTCTGATAGTAAAATTATAACAGATACCTATCATATTTTATTGAGAGGAATAAACAAACAAGACATATTTATGGATAAGGATGACAAAAACAAATTCATAAAATGTTTAACAGACACAAAAGAAAAATATAAATATATGATTTACTCATTTGCAATAATGAATAATCATGTACATTTAAATATTTACGATGAAAATGATTTTATGTCAAAAATAATACATAAGTTGTGTACTAGTTATGGAATGTATTTTAATAAAAAATATGAAAGAGTTGGTCATATTTTTCAAAACAGGTTCAAAAGCATAGGAATAGATACAGAAGAATATTTATTAAATGTGATAAGATATATACACAGAAATCCGGAAAAAGACGGGATTTGCAAAATGGAAGAATATAAATGGAGCAGTTATAAGGACTATATAAGCAATAACAATAAAGGAATTACAGATATTGATTTTGTTTTAAATTTGCTAGATAGCAATCGAAATAATGCCATATATAAATTTATACAGTACAATGGTATGGCGGATAAAGAACATTCTGACGCTGAATATGAAATGGAAACCAAATTAAATGATGAAGATGCGTGCAACTGTATAAAAAGAATATTAGATATTGAAAATGTTTTAGAAATACAAAATTATAAAAAGGAAAAAAGAAATGAGGTTATTTATAAAATATCACAAATTGTTGGAATTAGTTCGGCTCAGATGGTGAGATTATTAGGATTAAATCAAAGAACTATTCAACGAATAATCAAAGAATATAAAGAAAAAAAAGGAAATTGAGAAAGTGTCGCAAAAAGGCCTGTCCCTAAAACGACAAAACGAAAGGATTGATTTAATGGCGAAGAGTAAAACTGTCTTTGTGTGCAGTAATTGTGGATATGAGTCCGCAAAATGGCTTGGAAAGTGTCCAGCATGCAATGAATGGAATAGTTTTTATGAAGAAAAAGTGGTAAATACATCTACTACAGCTGGTGGAAAGAGCAGTGCAAGTAGAGAAAAAAGTATACCTCGTAAATTAAAAGAAGTAGAAGGAATAGAAGCTACTAGGACAAGTACTGGAATTGGAGAGCTTGACAGAGTGCTAGGAGGAGGATTAGTTAAAGGTTCTCTTGTACTTGTTGGTGGAGAGCCAGGTATTGGTAAATCTACTTTGATTTTACAGTTATGTGATAGAGTTAGAGGAGATGGAAAAGTACTTTATGTTTCTGGGGAAGAGTCTGCAGAACAAGTAAAGATTAGAGCTGATAGATTAAACATAAATAATGATGATTTAATGTTTTTGGGAGAAACAAATATAGATAATGTGCAAGAGGCAATAATATCAACAAATCCTAAACTTGTTATTATTGATTCAATTCAAACAATGTATTCTGAGGAGATTACTTCAGCAGCTGGTACAGTGAGTCAAGTAAGAGAAATTACCGCTAGAATTATGAGAATGTGCAAAGATAATGGTATAACAACTATAATAATTGGTCATGTTACTAAAGATGGAAATATTGCTGGCCCTAGAGTACTTGAACATATGGTAGATACTGTTCTTTACCTGGAAGGAGAAAGGTATTTTTCATATAGAATTCTAAGAAGTGTAAAAAACAGGTTTGGATCAACTAATGAAGTAGGAATGTTCGAAATGAAGAATGAGGGAATGGTTGAAATTACAAATCCTTCTTCAATACTAATTTCAGAAAGAGAAGATAATCCAGCAGGATCTATAATAGTGGCTAGTATGGAAGGAACAAGACCATTACTAGTCGAGATTCAGGCACTTACAACTCCAAGTGTTTTTGGCATTCCTAAGAGAACTGCAAATGGAATAGATTATAACAGGGTTGCTGTATTAATGGCTGTTATGGAAAAGAGAGCAGGTTTGGCACTAGGAACACAAGATGTGTATTTGAATGTAGTAAGTGGAATAAGACTTGTAGAGCCAGCAATTGACCTAGGAGTTGTACTTGCGTGTGCCTCTAGTTTTAAAAATGTAAGTATTCCACAAGATGTTGTGGCAATAGGAGAAGTGGGATTAACAGGAGAAGTAAGAGCAGTTAACATGATAGAAAAAAGAATAAAAGAAACAGAAAAGTTAGGATTTAAGAGATGCATTATACCAGAAAGTAACAAAAAACTATTGAAAGATAGTTACAAATTAGATATAATAGGGGTTAGAAATGTAAATGATGCAATTAGAGGATTACAGTTAAGAAACAATAAGTGAGAAATGGCATAAAATAGTGCCTTCTTTAATAAGAGAAAAAGGAGGAAATATAGTTGGCTAATAATGAAATACAAGAAGTTTTGAAACAAATTGCACCTGGTACTCAAATACGTAATGGATTAGAAAATATTTTAAATGCTAAGACTGGAGCTTTAATAGCTGTAGCTGACAAACAAGAAGTTCTTGATATAGTTGATGGAGGATTTAAGTTAGATGTTGATTTTAGTCCTGCCAAGTTATATGAACTTGCAAAAATGGATGGAGCTATTATTTTGAGTTCAGATTTCAAAAAAATATTGTATGCTAATGCTCAGCTTATTCCATCGCCAGAAATATATACAACAGAGACGGGAACTAGACATAGAACAGCTGAACGTACTGCAAAACAAACTGGAGCTCTTGTAATTAGTATTTCCCAAAGAAGAGGTATAATTACAATATTTAGAGGCAATGATAGATATGTGCTAAAAGATTCAGCGACTGTAATTTCTAAAGCAAATCAAGCATTACAAATAGTTGAAAAATATAAAAAGGTGTTTGATAACAAAATAAATATGCTAAATGAATATGAATTTAATGACATTGTAACATTGGAAAATGTTATTACAGTTATACAAAGAGCAGAAATGGTTAAAAAAATTGCAGAAGAAGTTACTAGAGCAATTGAAGAGCTTGGAGAAGAAGGAAGACTTCTTGAAATGCAATTAGATGAAACAGTTGGAGACTTAGAAAAAGAAGAACTTTTAATAATAAAAGATTATATTGCTCCAGGAAAGAAAAGAACTGCAGAAAGAATTTTGGAAGAACTTAAAAAAATAGGTTATGATAACCTTATAAAATCAGAAAAAATTGCAAATTTATTAGGTTATGAGGATTTTGATAATTATGATGAGATTGGTGTTTACACAAAAGGATATAGAATTTTAAATAAAGTACCAAGAATGCCAAGTAATATAGTAGAAAACCTAGTAAAATCTTTTAAATCCTTCCAACATATTTTAGTCGCAGATATACCACAGCTTGATGATGTTGATGGTATTGGAGAAGTTAGAGCTAGAACAATAAAACAATCTTTAAAGAGAATGCAAGAGCAATTCGTATTTGATAATTTTATGATGTAATGTATAGTAACAACATATTGTTGAAAATTAACAAAAATAATTGTATTATAAAGGAACATGTGGTAAAATATTACAAGCAAAAATAAGAAAGGAAGAAAATCAAATGAATAAAACAATTACGAGAATTTTATTAATTTTAGGAATTTTATTAGTTATTGTGGCAATAGCATATGTAAGTTATGGAGTATATAAAAAAGTTACATTAGACATACCAAATCCAGTAGCTACAATGGAAGTTGAAGGTTTTGGTACTATAAAAGTTGAGCTTTACCCAGATAAAGCACCAAATACTGTGGCGAATTTTATAAGACTTGCCAATAGAGGCTTTTATAATGGATCAACATTCCATAGAACAATGCCAAATTTTGTAATTCAAGGAGGCTCAAAAGGTGGTGATGCTACATTGTCACCAGAGCTTAGTGATATATACGATTTAGATACTGTTTTAAATGATAAAGATACATTTGAATCTATATTAGAGCAATATTATGACAATAAATATACTTTATCAGATGATGCAAAAACTGTAATTACATCTTATTCTGAATTAAAAAAATATTTAGAAGAGCATGAGAATGACAAAAGTGGATTTGAGAATTTCTTAAATAAGGCTTATAACATTAGTGGAGAATTTATTGCAAATGGATATAATGAGAACAACTTAAAACATGAAAAAGGGGTTATTTCTATGGCAAGAAGTGATTACAGTACATATGGTTATACTCAAGAAGGATATAACTCTGCAGGCTGTCAATTCTTTATAATGACAGAAACAAATAGCTCATTAGATGGCATTTATTCAGCGTTTGGTAAAGTAATTGAAGGAATGGATGTAGTTGAAAAAATAGCTAATGTAGAAGTTTATTATAGAGAAACTGAAGTGGATGAAGACTATGAAGTACCAAAGGATGAAGACGGAAATGAAATAAATTCAGATACTCCAAAGGAGCAACCTGTTATAAAAAGTATATCTGTGGAAACATATGGAGTAGATTATGGAGCACCTGAGGTAGTAGTTCCATTTGATATAAATTCAATATTTGGTTCACAACTTTTAGGCTATTAAAAAATAGAAAAGGAGAATTGAAATATGTCTGAAAAGAAAGAAAAAGTTAAAAGAGATATAGGAAGAGTTGCAATAAAAATAATTGCTGCAATTCTTGCAATAGTTATGATAGTAGCATTTGGGGCAACTTTAGTATATTATTTATTACCTTAGATTTATATGAAGCTAAATATACTAGAAAATTTAAAATAAAAGAGGAAATTATATGGACTTTTTTTCACTAAATCTCAATGGATTTTGGACTAGCATTATGGGATATATCACTGATATATCAAATAATCCTTTTAGACTAATTATATTTATATTAGATATATTAATAGTAGGGTATATTGTATATAAATTTATTAGATCTGCTAGAAACTCAAGAGTTTGGCAATTATTAAAGGGAATAGTATTAATATTAATAATAACAATTTTAAGTGGAATATTTGAGTTTAGAATACTTAACTGGTTACTAACAATATTTACCACATATGGAGTTATTGCATTAATGGTAATATTTCAGCCAGAACTAAGAAGGATGCTTGAGCAACTTGGAACCAACAAATTTACAAGATTTTTTGGAATTGGACTTGAAAAAAATATAGAAACAAAAACAAAGGAAGATATATATAAAATTGTTATTGCTGCTAAAGAATTGTCTAACACTAAAACAGGTGGATTAATTGTATTAGAAAGAGATATACAATTAAATGATATTATGGATACAGGAGTAAAAATAGATGCTGATGTATCCCCTCAATTAATAGTAAATTTATTTGTGCCAAAAACACCTTTGCATGACGGAGCTGTAATTATAAGTAAAAACAAAATAGCAGCAGCTGCGTGTATATTGCCATTATCTGATGATAAAAATATTTCAAAAGGCTTAGGCACAAGACATAGAGCTGCACTTGGAATTTCAAGAGAAACAGACGCAATAGCAGTTGTTGTGTCTGAAGAGACTGGTAAGATTTCGATTGCAAAAGATGGTACACTAATAGCAGATTTAAAAGAAGAAGCTTTAAAGAATATTCTCATAAAAAACCTAGTTATAAAACAATTTGGAACTGAACAAAATACAAAAAAACATGTGCCTAAAATTTTTAATCATAAAAACAATAAAAAGACTGTTAATAAAAATGTCAAAAGCGTAGAAAGCAAAGACAAAAATATGCCATAATATTAATTATGCTAAAAATGTTTCGAAAAGGAGAAAAAATGAGAAATATTAAACTCACTATAGAATATGATGGGAAAGATTTTAACGGATGGCAAAAACAACCAAATAAGTTAAATATACAAGGAGAAATTGAAAGAGCAATAGAAAATGTTACAGGAGAAAAGGTTGAACTAATTGCTTCCGGAAGAACTGATGCAGGAGTACATGCATTAGGACAAGTTGCAAATTTTAAAACTAATTCAAAAATGGCAATAGAAAAAATTCCTATTGCCATAAATTCACAAGTAAAAAAGTCTATAAGAATAAAAAACGCGGAAGAAGTTGACGAAAATTTCCATAGCAGATTTAATTGCAAACGAAAAACATATAGGTACGTAATAGATAATTCAAAATATGGGACAGCAATTTATAGAAATATTTCATACCATATGCCAATTAAATTAAATGTAGAAGAAATGAAAAAAGCAATAAAATATTTTGAAGGTAAGCACGATTTTAAAGCGTTTAAATCAAGTGGAACAAGTAGTAAGAGCAGTGTGCGAACGATATATAGTGCTCAGATACTTGTAGAAGGGGATAATATAGGAATAGATTTAACAGGAAATGGATTCTTATATAATATGGTTAGAATTATAGCAGGAACATTAGTAGATGTGGGTTTAGGAAAAATCAAGGCAGAAGATATTCCGAAAATAATAGAAGGAAAAGACAGAACTAAAGCAGGTAAAACTCTTCCACCACAAGGATTAATGCTAATAAGGGTTGATTATGAAAAATAGTTTTTGTTATAGTATCCATTTGAAAAAATATCTACTTTTTGCATAAATTCGTAAAACAAAAAAATAATCATACTCATTTATAAAGTCACAAAAAAAGTAATGTATACATAAAATATACTAAAACAAAAAAGGTAGATAGTGTAAAATAATCTATTAAAAAATAGAATACGAAATCATTATCTAAAAAGGAGAAAATTTATGAATACATTATTATTACTTTTTGCAATTCCTGTAGCAGTTATAATACTTTCAATAGTATTACAAAAAATACTTAGATGTCCAATACTTGTTGCAGCAACATTTTTTGCTATATTTTTAATAGTTGCCTTTGCAGTATTTGATTCTAGCTTTTTAATATATGTAATAATATATACCATCTTAGCATATGTAACAGCTGTGTTAACTAGATTGGTTTGCAATTTAATTGCAAGATTTGCAGATTGTTTTGAAGATGATGGATGCTCAATTTGTGGAAATTATAATTCGAGAAGAAATAGAAATAATTCATGTAGAACAAACAGAAATGGTTGTAGTAGTAATGACGTAGCGAGAACAGGTGGAAATTGTAATTGCAACAATAATTGTGA